>JAPPFO010000244.1 GCA_028875175.1 Chloroflexota bacterium
GATGGGAGGCGCCGATCAGGCCTCGTACTACTTGCTTGAGGACGGCACCTACGAGCTAATGCAGAAAGTCGGGACCGAGATGCATCCCGGCGGCTACGTCCCCTATGACTGCTTCTTCCCCTACGGTCGGCGGGTGCTGGCCCGGCGCACCAGTCCCGACGGCTCCAACTGGACCCCACCAGAAGTCATCGTCGAGCCCGATTGGAAAGACCCCCACGACCAGCAGTTCATGGAATTGATGCCCCACACGGTTCGCGGCGGCTACATCGGACTGCTCTGCTGCTACAACGTCCGCGAACAGACCATCGACTGGCAATGGGCCGGCAGCCAGGATCGGCGCATCTGGAACCGCCCCTCCCGTCGGCCAACCCTGCCCAACGCCCCGCTCGGCGACTACGGCGGCGGCATGCTCTGGCCCACCCACCAGCTGATTGAGGATGGCGACCGCGTTTACATGTACTACAGCGGGCTCGAAGGCGTGCACGGTGACGTGTACAGCATCGAGCCGTCCCTCAAGACCTTCTATGGCGCCATCTGCCGCGCCAGCTGGGAGAAGGACCGCTACTGGGCCGCCGTCTCAGCCACTGGTGGACCCGAAGCTGCGGTCTTCACAACCAGCGTGCTTCCTGTCGGCGGCAAGCGCCTCGTGCTCAACGCGGCAACCTCAACTGTTCGGGAAGGCGAACTGACCGCCGAACTCGTCGACGCCTCCGGCCAGGCAATCGAGGGCTTCGGCGCCGCCGACTACCAGCCCTGGCACGGCGACTCCAAGTCGCACACAGTCCGCTGGGCCGGCGGTGATGTCTGTCCAGTCGACAACGCCGCCGTCCGCTTTAGCCTGCAGCGCTCCCGCCTGTACGGATTCGCGTTCGAGTGAGCGTCCGCGTCGCGCTTCCCGAAGGAGTTCGTTGCGCGGTCGCCCTCAGCTACGACCTGGAAATGTGCGCCGGCTACTCGCCGACGCTGGTCAACCACGGTCGCATCATGCCGCCGCTACGCGACTACACCCTCGGACTGTGCGCCACCGCCGAGGCCTTCGACGTCAGCCTCCAGTTCTTCTACGTCGGCAACGGCCTTGAGGAGCCGGACATCGACTATCTCCAGGAGATTCTTCGTTGCGGCCACGTCATCGACAATCACACCTACAACCATGTGCACCTGTCGATGCCTGACACCGAACTCCTCCGCCAGGAACTCGAACTCACCAACCGCCGGCTGCGCGAGCGCCTGGGCGTGGAGTCCACCGTTCTTCGCGGCCCAGGCGGCCTTCCCGGCGGCCTCAACATGCTCTACGCCAATCAGCAAGCCATCTTGGAGAGCGGCTTCCGCTGGGTCAGCAGTCACATGGACAGCACCATGGGTCTCTACGACGCTGAGCACGACGCTGCGGCGCCCGGTCGCCTCCAGGCCTACGCCTATCCCAACGGTTTGATCGAACTGCCCATTCAAGGCTGGATGGACCGCATCTTCTTCGACTTCCACCGCTGCCGCGATCTCGACGCCCAGGACGCCTGGCGCCGCCGCGACGGCCACCAACCCATCCCCGACAACTGGACATGCCCCTGGACGAGACCTACGGATTTAGACGACTGGATCGCCTACAACCGCGCCGCTCTGGACTACGCCTACGAGCACCGGCTGCTATGGACGCCCGTTTGGCATCCCTACACCCACTACCTGCACGATCCCGACGACCGCGCCTTACCCGCGCTCCTGGAGCATGCGCGCGCCAAGCCTGACCCCGTGCTCGTCTGCACCGTCCGGCAGGCGGTCGGCTTTCTGGAGACCGCCGCCTAGACCCGCGTCCGCTCGATCAGGACTGCCCCGGCGGCAACCCGATCGTCGGCCGGCCTCGCGACTTGTAGCCGTAGTCGGCCATCAACACCGACTCGTCCCGCCAGGGCTCGGTCTCATGCTCCAGCCGCTTCGTGCGCGCCGCCAGGCCCGAGCAGTGCTGGGCCAGCACCTTGAATATCTCGTTCGCCACAACCCGATGCCCCAGGTCGTTCGCGTGCACCCCGTCGTGATGCACCAGCCACTCCGCACCGCCGTATGCGTTGTACACGTCGACAAAAAGGCAGCCCGTGGCTTCCGCCACCTGCGCCGTCACAAAGTTAAACGACTCGAACACCGCATGGTTGGCGAAGCCAAAGTGGTCGTACGACGTGAAATCCGTCATGTAATACGGCCCAGGCAACAGAATCAGCGGGTCGCACCCTTGCCGAATGGCGTCGATGACGGCCGTGAGTTCTTCCCGGAACATCTCCACCGGCGTCCCGCCCCGCGCGTCGTTCAGCCCGTACGAGACCACCAGCAGGTCCGGATCGTGCTCGATTACATGCTTGCCAATCCGCTCAGTGGCCGCCGGCTTACCCGAGTACTCGTACAGCGGGGCCCGGGTTGAGATCACGTTCGCCCCAATCCCGCTGTTCACCAGCTTGACCGGCTCGTCCTGGAAGTCGCTGATCAGGTCGGCAAGCACATTCGCCCAGCAGCGTTCGCGCGACGAACTCCATCCACCTGCCGTCGTGCTTTCGCCCAGGGTCACCAGCACCCGAAACGGCTCCGAGTGCCAATCGCGCACCATCGAACTGGCTTCCACGCTCAAAGCTCCTGTCCTGTCGCTAGCCCGGCCGCGCAATCGTCGGCTTCCGCCGGTGATGGTCAACCCTCGGCAGATAGTCCCGCTCAGACATCTCCCGCCCGAACTCCACCAGGTTGTTCACGGCTTCCTCGAACAGCAGCTTGCCCTTCGCGGCCGTGGCCACGGTCGGCGTGCCCTGCGTCCCGTCGGGCGTATAGGTGCTGGTATATCCATCCATTCTCACCGGTCCCGACCCAAAGAGATCGACCCAGTGGTATTTCGACTCCTGCTGGTTCGTGTCCGTCACCTGGTCCACTGCCAGGTCCATGCGCACGGCGTCCGGATCCATGTGCAGCGCGATCGCCGTTTCGGCCTCGCCCGCATGCGCCGCGCCTCCCGGGAAATCCGAGTCACGCCAGGTCTCCATGAATCCCGAATTGGCCTGCGTCAGGTTCCACCAACTGGCCATCGCCGCCCAGGCGTCCGACTCCAGCATGATCCGCCGTACCGCAAGCTCCGTCGGCTGCTGGTTTGAGCCGTGCCCGTTGATGAAGATCATTTTCTTGAATCCGTGGTAAACCAGGCTCAACCCGATATCCACCAGGTACCGGATGAACGTTTCGTGGTGGATCGTCATGGATCCCGGGAAGTCCATCACGTGGGACGTGTACCCGTACGACACCGGCGGCATTGCCAGCAGCAGCCCACCCGAGCGCCGCGCCGCCTCGTCCACGATCGAGGTCGAAGTCCAGCGGTCAATCTTCAACGGCAGGTGCGGCCCATGCTGCTCGATCGTGCCAACCGGCAGCACCGGAATGCGCCCGGCCTCGACCGCATCGTTGACTTCCGGCCACGTCAGATCCTCGAAACGAAAGTCCTCAAGCATGGAGTGGGTTCCCCGTAACGCTTTCCGCGTAGGATACGCACCGCGAAGGGCACGTGGCCTGCCGTCCGGAGGAGCGCCGGATGTCCCCTACCCGCATCGTGCCCAGTCCCTACGGCGACGTTGAACTCGGGGTCTTCCGCGAGGTCCTCTCCATCCCCGGCCGCTATCTGAATGACCACTGCCTCATCCGTCACGACGGGCTCTGGCACATGTTCGGCATCACCGGATCAGTGGACGACCCAGCCAGGCGTGAGACCTTCTTTGCCCACGCCACCAGCCCCGACCTTGAGCGTTGGGAAATCCAGCCCGATCCCCTACAGGCCACCGCCGCTTGGCCCGAGAACATGGGCATCATCGCGCCGTTCGTCATCGAGCATCGCGGCCGCTTCTTCATGTTCTACAGCGGCATCGACCAGTGGACGATCCAGCGCCTCTGCCTCGCCACCTCGCACGACCTCGTTACCTGGGACCGCTATCCCGCCAATCCCATCGTCGTCCCCTCGCTCTCCTGGTCCAAGTGGCCCGGCTACGGCCTCCCGACGCCCCACGAACTCGGGCTACCGGAATCCGACATCAGCGGTCCCGCCCGCCGCAACTACGCACGGCAGCTCGGCGGCACCTAGGGGGGCTGCCGCGACCCGCACGTGCTCCAGCTCAGTGACGGCACATTCGTCATGTACTGGGTCTCCCGCCTTCAGGAGCAACACGGCCACAACCGCGTCTGCGTCGCCGCCTCCATCTCCCCCGACCTCATCCATTGGAAAGAGGTAGGCCCCATCTTCTCCATCGAGGCCTGGCCCTTCGACGAGGAACCGACCCTTGAAGTCGAATCTCCGTGCGTCATCCCCAAGGACGGCCGATACTGGCTCTTCTTCAAGCACGGCTGGTGGACTCACTACGTCTCGTCGCCGTCGCCCCTCGACTTCGCAGGCCAGCCCGTGTCGCGCCTCGGTTTCGTCCATGCCGCCGAGGTATTTCACTGGCGGGACTCCTGGTGGATCACCCATTGCTCCGGCGATCCCACCGACTTCAGATATCGGCAATCCAATCGGACGCGCGGCCTGTACTTGGGAAGACTTGATTGGCCGGCGGGCGGTCTGCCGCGGCTGGCCGACGACTAGGCGACGCCGGCAATCTGGCGCTGCTGCCCTCGGCTACCTAACCCCAGCCAAACCCGCTCCGCGACTTCTCGTACGGAAACGGATCGTCACGCGTCCCTTTCGAGCTGTCGTCGCCGCAGGCTGCCGCGGCCACCATCGTCATGGCGAGTAGCACGGCGACGACGATCCCCGTCAGTACGTCACGAGTCCTTCTTCGCATGGCGATCGCCTCGGGCTAGGAGTGTTGGCGTCGGTCGGAGCTCCCGACCTGCGCGCGTGCTGCAATCAGCGTGACCGGTCAGTTCCCCCAGCTAATGCCGCTCCGCGGCTGGAACGACCCGCTCTTCTCGCCGCCGTAGCGGCTGTCGTCCCCGCCACACGCCGCGGCAGCAATAACTGCCGCGGCTACCAGCAGGCCCGCCGCGAGCACCTGAAGATGTGCGAGGCGAGGCGTCTTCGACATGGCGACTCTGGCAACCCGAACTGACGGGGTCAGCCTAGCAAAGTCCCGTTCAGACCTTCGGTGAAGTTGAGCGAGTCCGCGCCTGAACGATTCGAACAAGCCTGCGGCATCGCCGCTTGACAGAAATCGCAATCTGTCGTGGACTAAGTATGAGTGCGCCGTCAATCCATGAGCGGACTCTGGTGACTCTATGGCCGTGAAATGCATAACCTGCGGTACGAGGCAGCGCCTCGTACAAGACGCATTTCGCGCCGGCTGGCTTCGAGTCACGGCAGGCGATGGCAAGACCGTGACCTGGTATTGCCAGATGCACCACCCAAAACCTGCGCCCCGACCGCCCCGCGCCCCCTTCCAGACCCCCCTCTCCAGCAACGCTCAGCGGTCGTCAAAGCGGTAGCATCTCGCAGACCAAAGCTTGATTCGTCCTTCAACCCTGCTCGTGTCGTCGTTGGGAATCGTTGACGCGCCAATATCCGTTCCCAATCGACCCATTCGCGGGAGTCCCGTTGCTGAAAAGCTCGCCAATGCCGCTATGAAGCGCGCTCTCGTTTAGCCGGCTCCCAGGTGACCTGACTTCGTTGGCCCTGGGCGCCTCTATTGGTTCAGCGCAGTAACGCACAGGCGGCGAGTGAGGCCAGTTCCAGACTCTCGGCTACATGGGCAACATTGCCCATCAGCCGGATTACCCGCCTGTCATCGGCAGCATAAACCTGGCAGCGCGGGTAATCCGACTCGCCGAGCCGGCGCACGTGGCCAACATCGTGATTGCGACATACGTGACTGCCGCAGGCGTTGCTCTCTTCAAGGTGGAATGGCTGCTGACGCGCTCCGACTTGGCGGCCATGTTCGCCACCGCGCTGTTCGCAACCGGATCAGTCTTCTAGGCGCGAGCGACCCAAACTGGGCACATCGGCGTATAGACGTTGCTCAGGTTCTTGTCCATAGCCGTGCTCGCCAGGTTTGGCGAACAGTCGGCAAGCCGCTCAAGTCCGTAAGCGATAGTTGCGAACCCGACGAATCGCTCGATGACGGACCATCGGCATTCCTGGGTGAGTAGTCCGAATTCGCCCGCTGCTTGTTCCGCGAATACAGCTGAATCTGAATTGCACCCGGCGTGCTTGGCCGGCTGAACCCGGCACGCTCGCGTCCAAGTGTGGCCGCCTGGAAATCCTGGACCGGCCTGGCGACGCTGTGGTGCTCCCTGCTAGGGCCGCCCTTCCTCAACAGCGATCGTTACTTTTCCATCACCTTCGCACGCGCCAATGAAGTCCTCGCCAGCTGTCGCCTCCTCGACCTCCAGCGCTCGACTCCGCGCTACGCGGAGTCCTTAAATCTGGTCAAGCGCGCCAGGCGTCTTCTGCGAAGTCCTTCCCAGGACCTGACGGCCGATGCCCGGCCTCTTCGAGACCGTCCCGTCTCCAGCGGATATCCTTCGCACGTCCTTCTTCATGGCTGGACAGGGAATAGCCGAAATCTATGGCTGACACCATCAACGAGATCTCCGTGGCCCCAATCCCCGCCCGTCATTGGACCGAGCTGGGACGCAACGCCTACACGCCGGAAGGCCTGGGCGAAACCCGAACCGAGTGGCTCGTCCGCGCCCGCACCAACGGCGGCGTCGAAGGTCTGGCCAATGCTCGCCAAAGCGTCTCGGCCGAGGGAGGCAACGTCGCGAGCCTCGTCGCGGACCTGCGCGAGATCTTCCTCGGCCGATCGGTCGACTCCCTCCTTGAGATTGCCGACGGCCACGCCGTGGCTGCGGGCTCAGACGTTTGCCAGGCCTTGCTGACTCGGGGCTGGATGGACACCCTGGCCGTGGACCTTGTATCTCGCACGCGCGGCGAATCGATCGCCACGTTGCTTGGCGGACGCCGACGCAACCGAATCCCGGCCTACGAATCCACGACCTACTTTCAGGACCTGCTCCATCCCCACCGCGGCGTCGGCGAGGTTATCGCTCACGCCTGCCGCGGATTCGCGCTTGGATTCCGACAGTTCAAAATCAAGGTCGGACGCGGTGGGCGAGCGATGACTCCCCACGCTGGACTTCACCGCGACATCGAGGTCGTCCTCGGAATCCGCGAGGCGCTCGGACCTGATGTCAAGCTGATGGTCGACGCAAACTTCGGCTACGACGGCCAGCCCGAGAACCTCGAGGAGTTCATCCGCGCCACCATCCCCGCCCGCCTCACGTGGCTCGAAGAAATGGTCACAGCTTCGGTCGACGCCTATCAGTCCCTACGCAACCTCCAGGCCAAATAC
>JAPPFO010000038.1 GCA_028875175.1 Chloroflexota bacterium
GCCCGAGACCGTCACCCGGAGCTATGTCGGCGACCACACCTCCGGTCCGCGTGGCGCGGCCATGCAGTGGGGCCTCAAGCAGTACGCTGCCTTGCGACCCAATATCTTCGTCAAATTCATCCCCCAGCCCGCCGACTACGCCACCAGCGTGTTTCCGTTGCAGATGGCCGCCGGCACCCAGGCTGAGGTCGCGATGTTGGACGGCGGCATGCTCGGCGCCTTTGTCAACGACGGTGGCTTCACCGAGATCAATGACGGTCTGAGCAAGCGCGACGACTACATTCCCGAGGACTACTACTTCATCCCGGACCTCTACACCGTGAATCACGACCATGCCCACGGCGAGGGGTCCAATCCCTCCAACGTGATTGAGGGCGCGCAGTTCGGCATGCCGTTCCAGGGCGCCCTGGGCGGTATCGTGATGAACACCACCATGGGCGAGGAAGCCGGCGTGGAGTTCCCCAGCGAGGGCTGGACCTACGAGAACGAATTCCTCGAATCCTGCAAGCAAGTTACCGATCCGGACATCGACCAGTGGGGCACCTGGGCCCACAACGGCTACGAGTTCCACTGGAGCCCCATGGCGTTCATGTCCGGCGCCAAGGCCATGCGCAATGCGGACGAAACCGAATTGGCCGTCTTTGACGACGGCGGCGACTTCGGTTTGAACTTCTCGGTGGGACTGATCCACAACGAGAACGTGTCCTTCCCGCTCGCCGACAACAAGCGCCTGGCGGGCGAGTTCGGCAACCCGTTCGCCGCGGGCAAGGTCTGGTCCTGGTTGAGTTCCGTCGTCTACACCACCGGCTACCACGTGCCGCGCATCAAGGACCGCTTTAAGTGGTCGCTCGGCCCGATGCCGCTGGCCTCGCTCGGCGAAGAAATTCACGAGTGGAACGACCAGCCGCACTTGGTCACCAACGGTGCGCAGCGCTACGGCACCATCGAGGAGGCGATAGACCTCATCCTCTTCCTCGGCGGCCCGACCTATCAGGGTCGCGTCGCCATCGACCGCGGCCATCTGCCCATGCACCGCGGGGTCTTTGACACCGACGAGGCCAAAGCGCCGCCGCCCGAGGGCATGGAGTGGCTCAAGCGCTACGCCGACGTTGGCAACGTCAACCGCCACCTGATGATGGCGCTCCCCGCCTGGTGGGAGATGTACGAGTGGCGTAAGACGCCCGACGCCGCCTACCTGGGCGACAAGCCAGTCGACCAGGTGATCGACGAGGCGAAGCACTTGGTGCGAACCTCGCTCGCCGGTCAGCGCGACCTGCTCAACGAGGGTCGCCAGAAGTTCGGCTTCCCGCCGCTGTAGACCTGGCCAGCGTCCTCTCATCGGACGCCGACAGAGTCAAGGCCCGGCGCTTCGGCGCCGGGCCTTGAGCTTTGCTCGCTCGCTCGCCGTTGACACCGAATCCACAAAGTCAGGTCAGGCGAACGACGTACCGGCCCCTGGTCGATCCCAGATGTTCGCTCACGACGCAGCACACGCCGCATCGCGGGTCTACATGCGTGTACGCAGCCGGCTGGTTCGCTCTTCGCTATATGGGAACGGATTGTCGCGGGTTCCGGCGCCTTCGTTTTCCGGGGCACAAGCCGCCACCCAAACCGTGGCTGCAACGGCGGCGCTCAATGCCAGCAACCGGCGACGCTGGATTCCAATGCGGGCGGGCGGCCGAGACTCAACTCGTCTATCCGTGTCGTTCGCCATGAGAACCTCGCGAGTGCGGGAACAGCCTCTGCTATGACCTCGAAGTATATCCGCACCGTGGGAATGGCTGGGATCTGGCTCCCGTTTCCGAAACGTCAGCTGGCGCCTCCGCCGAAGCTGCGGCCGCGCCCGACCGGCGCCGCGCCTACGAACCGCCGCTCGGCTGATACTCCTGCCGCAGCCGCTCGCGCTCCTGCGGGTCGTACTCATAAGTTCCCCGCGCTCGCGTACGGGCAAACTTGTAGTACCCGTCCTCATCCCGCGACGAGTCCCCGAGGCACGCACTCAGCACACCGGCGCTTACCCCGACCAAAGGAGAAACGCACGCGATACCCAAGAATCGCCGCCGCGCTACCACTCCAGGTGCTCTCGAACCGCGAGCCATCCAGATTAGTCCACAAGCAACCGACTCCACCCTATCCTATGCAAGTCGCCTGTGGATACCGGTACCGGCGGCGCCCACGCAACCTGAAGATGCTCAGCGGATGCGATTGATCGCCACACCGAACCAGCAGCACCGTTGGCACACCAGCTCACGACTAAACGGTCTTGGCCCTTCGAAGTGGTACCCGAGGCGCTGTTCGTCGCCGTCCCTCCACGCCGCCAGGATCTCCGCCACCGACAACCGTCCCCCCGCCCGGCCTAACTCCAGTGCTAGCTCCGCCAGATAGCCGCTTGTCCGCCCCGCCGGATATCCTGCCGCCATGGCCGCCCGACGCCGCTCCACCCGCGCCAAGCAGAAGACGTTCGCCATCCGCCGCTGGCGCGAGTCAAAGGCCGTCCGCCGCGCCCGCGCCGCCGAAGTCATCCGCCGCCTCCGCGAGCTCTACCCCGAGGCCGCCGCCGAGCTGGACTACCGCAACCCCTTCCAGTTCCTCATTGCCGTCATCCTCTCCGCCCAGACCACCGACGTCACCGTCAACCGCGTCACCCCCGAACTCTTCCGCCGCTACCCCACGCCCCACGCCCTGGCCGCAGCTCCGCAGCTCGAAGTCGAGGAAGTCATCCGCCAGACCGGCTTCTTCCGCAGCAAGGCCCGCGCCATCCGCGAAACCGCCGCCCAACTCATCCACGAGTTCGACGGCCAGGTCCCCCGCTCCATGCCCGAGCTCCTGCGTCTCCGCGGCGTCGCCCGCAAGACCGCCAACGTCGTCCTCGGCGAGGCCTTCGGCATCCCCAGCGGCGTCGTCGTCGACACCCACGTCAAGCGTCTGTCCCAGCGCCTCGGCCTCAGCCGCGCCACCGACCCGGTCAAGATCGAGCGCGACCTCACCGACACGCTCGACCAGGACGACTGGATCTTCGCCGGCATTGCCGTCATCTGGCACGGCCGCCGCGTCTGCGACGCCCGCAAACCCGACTGCGAGGGCTGCGTCCTGAACGACATCTGCCCCTCATCCGCCGTGCCGGTCCGGCCGGCCAAATCACCTTTCCAGGCGGTGCGCGCATGAAGATCACGGGCATCGACGTCGTCATCAAGTTCGTCCGCTGGCGCGAGTGGCTCTTCGTCCGCGTCTCGACCGACGAGGGCCTCTTCGGCTGGGGCGAAGGCTCCACCTCCGACCGCGGCCCCGCCGTCGCCGCCGTCATCCGGCAGTTCACCCCCCGCCTGCTCGGCCGCGACTCCTCAGCCATCGAGCTCATCTGGCGCGACCTCTACACCGGCTGGCGCGGCGGCCCCATCGTCAACAGCGCCATTTCCGCCATCGACGGCGCCCTCTGGGACCTGCAGGGGAAGCGTTATGGCGTCCCCGTCTGGAAGCTCCTGGGCGGACCCGTCCGTCGCAAGATTCGCGTCTACGCCGGCGGCGTTTCGCGCTGGATGGACTCCGTCGCCGACCACGTCGAAGGAGCAATCCGCGCCCAAAACCAGGGCTACCGCGGCGTCAAGGTCACCCCCTTCGGCTCACCCGGCCAGCGCACCGACGTGGCCGCCATCCGCTTCGCCGCCGAGCTTGTGGAGGGCATCCGCGAGGCCACCGGCCCCGACTTCGAGATCCACATCGAGTGCGCCGAACGCCTCACCCCGCGCCTCGCCATCGAGGCCTCCCAGGCCCTTGCCCCCTCCCGTCCCGTCTGGCTGGAAGAACCCATCCCCGCCGAAAACGTCAAGGCCATGTGCGCCCTCGCCCCGCGCATGGCCACCCCCATCGCCTGCGGCGAAAAGCTCTTCAGCCGCCAGGACTACCGCGAATTGCTCGAAGGCCAGGGCGCCGCCTTCATCCAGCCCGACCTCACCCACGCCGGCGGCATCACCGAGGTCCGCAAGATCGCCGCCGCCGCCGAGACGCACTACATCCAGGTCGCGCCCCATAACTCCGGCGGCCCGATCTCCGCCGCCATGGCCATGCAGATCGCCGCCGTCACCCCCAACTTCCAGGTGCTCGAAACCGCCTACCCCGAAGCCGAGCTCCGCCGCCGCGTCGCCGGCGAGTCCATGGAAGTCCACGACGGCTACATGCACCTCAGCGACAAACCTGGCCTCGGTATCGACGACCTCAACCTCGACGCCCTCGACGACGAAGCCGACGGCCCCGAACCCTCCTACCCCTGGCGCACCTTCATCGAGTAGCCGACTCGCATCCCGTATCGAGCCCGAAGGCGTACACTCTCCCCAAATCTGCAGGCCGCCCCCTGGAGGCCGCCATGTTCGACGCCGTTCACCACATCGCCTACGTCGTGCCCGACCGCGAAGCCGCCCTGGCCCTCTACCAGGAAAAGCTGGGCATGACCCCATTCAAGATCTGGGAGTCGGAGGAGGAAGGCAACGCCTACGCCGCCCTCCAGATCGGCGACACCGACAGCTACCTCGAGATCATCTGCCCCACCGACGACGAGGTCAGCAAATTCGCCGCCCACCTGCACGAGCACGGCCCCAGCGTCCACCACGTCGCCTTCCGCGACGACGCCATGGACGACACCCTGGCAACCCTGAGCGGCGAATTCGGCATCGGCGGCACCGACCCCATCGTCAGTTCCTCCGACTGGCGCATTTCCTTTCTCGACACCGACAAGACCCTGGGCGTGGGACTGCAACTGGTCGACGGGAGGCATCTCTAATGGCTGGCATGACAATCACGGCAGACGGCGTCGAGGCCGACGTAGGCCCGGTGACCCAGGCGCGACTCACCGAACGCGGCCCCGCCATCTGGCTGGCCGGCGACCCTGAAGATCTCAAGGTCTGGCTGCCCCGCGGCGGCTACGGCATCGTCACCAACACCGTCGTCCTGGACGACATGACCCAGAAGTACGGGCAACTCACCGAGGTCGTCCGCCGCTACCTCGACATCACCGACAAGCAGGTCGTCGTCGAGATCGACGGCCACACCACGGCCGAACTACTCGACGTCGCCCACGTCTTCACCAAGATGTCCGACCAGATCATCATCAAGATTCCCTGCGCCACCCAGGGCCTCGAAGCCTTTTCCACCCTGGCCGCCGAGGGCGTGGAGACCTTCTGCACCACCACCTTCAGCCTCACTCAGGCCGCCGTGGTCGCCCAGGCCGGCGCCACCCACATCCTGCCCTTCTGCGAACCGTACAAGGGCGTCGGCGTGGACCCCGTCTGGCACGTGCGCGAGTGCGCCGACATGTTCGCCGGCTGGGAACAGCGGCCCTACATCACCGCCGCCTTGGTGCGCTCGGTCGACGTCGCCAACGCCGCCCTCCAGGCCGGCGCCGACGGCATCATCGTCTTTTGGGAAGTCTTCCGCGACATGCTCCACAACCCCCTCACCGACGAGTGGAACGCCACCTTCCTCACCGCCTGGGAAAAAATGCACCAGGCCGGCCTCCTCCAAGGCGTCCCCGTCGCCGAGGCATCCCACTAGCCGCCTGGTCGACGGCGTGATGAGCGAATGAGCAGAGCCGGCCTCGCAAAACCGGGTCGAAGATGACTCGGCCGCTCGAGGTTCAGCCGCGCTCTGGCTACCGCATCTGGATCCGCTACGACGACGGCGCCAGCGGAGTCGTTGATCTGTCCCATCTGGCAGGCCGTGGCGTCTTCGCGGCGTGGAACGACCGAAGCCTCTTCGAAGACGTCCACATTGCAGCCCGCGGCGGCATCGCCTGGCGAAACGACCTCGAATTGTGTCCCGACGCTCTCCGCTTGAGCCTTGCCGGCGCTCGAATCAATTGCGCGTGAAGCGACGGACGTTGACGGGCGAGGTCGAGCCCCCTGGCTGACTGCGAACCGCAGGGAACAGCGGGCGATCCGCTCCAAGCTGGCGCGCCTTCCGCCCGCTCAGGCGGCCCACCCGTCACCGCCCCCGACGGCATCGTCGTCTACCCCATCGACCTCACCCCCTGCGCCCGCCTCGCGCTGGCCGAGGGCGACATCCAGCCCGGTCACACCTACGGCATTCACGCCCACCGCGCCCTCGAACAGGTCACCTACGTCCTTTCCGGCCGCATTCGAGCCATCACCCACGACCCGAATACCGGCCTAACCCACGAAATCCAGGCCGCCGCGGGCGAGTCCGTTATCACCCTCCCCGGCCACTCCCTCCAGTTCGCCGCTGACGGCGACAGGCCCGCCCGCGTCCTCTTTATCACCAGCCCGCCCTACCCCGCCGACCACAGCGACACCGTCACCCTCGACACTCACCGGCCGCTGACCGAAGCCGAGCGCTGACCCCGGACTCCAGACCTCGCCGACCTCCGGCACCACCCTCGAAAGACACCCGAAGTGATCAGACACGTCGCCGGCATCGCCGAAATCGTCGACGACCTCGAAGCCGCGGTCAGCTTCTACCGCGACCACCTCGGCCTGGAAGTCGACGACTCCGCCTCCGCCGACTACGCCTCGGTCAAGATCCCCGGCGTCATCCACTTCGGCCTCTGGAGCCGCCAGGCCGCCGCCGAAGCCACGTTCGGAGACAGAGGCGCTGTTGACCGGGTTGCCCTCGGCCTGACCATCGAATTTGAAGTCGACGAAGTTCCGGCAGCCTTTCAGGCTCTCGAAAGCCGTGGCGTCAAGCTGCTTCACGGCCCGAAGACGGAGCCGTGGGGCCAGACCACGGCACGCTTCGCGCTGCCCAGCGGAGCGCTCTGCGGCATCGCCGAAACGCCCTGGGCCCGGCGAATCGACGACTAGTGACCCGTTGGGCTTCCGCCAGGCAAGGTCGTCCGCGCCGCAAGCGTCAGGCTAGTTCAAGCTCACCGTCTGCGGCTTCGCCTTCGTCGGCGGCCCGTAGGTCACGTGCAGCCGCCCTTTCAGAGGCTCAGTCACGATCGCCGCGTTCGTCAGAATGCCGTCCACCTCGGTCGTCTCCCGGCAGATCGACATCGGGTGGTCCTTTTGGTCGGACAGGATGGCGAACCCGGCCGCCACGTCGAATCCGCTGCGCCGTTCCGCCAGCGCTTCATTCACCCGCCGGTGGCGCGCCCCGGCGCTGGGACACCGCGTCGGATAGCAATCCATCGCCCGGTCCGCCGGCTCCGGCGACGCAAACATATTATCGTGCACAAACGAGTCGCGCCCGCCGTCCAGCCAGACCTGCCGCCCCCGCAGCCGTTCCAGCACCCCCCCAATACCGTCCGCCAAG
>JAPPFO010000216.1 GCA_028875175.1 Chloroflexota bacterium
TGAGGTGTTCACCATGTCTCCGAACACCTGTCTACCATGTCTCCGGTCTGGACACTCCCAGAGGGAGAGGGAGAAAGCGCGGCCGCGCTTTCGAGGTCGCGGCGGAGTTATGCAGAGGTTTCCTCGAGGGAGAGGGGGATCGAGCGTCGCAACACGAGCTGAGATGCGCGGCGGGGGTGTCTAGTGGAGATCTGGACAGCGATATGGGACGCCTTCAACACACCGCTGTTCAGCCTGGGCGCGGACCCGGTGACGCCGTTAAGCCTGGTCGTCCTGATCCTGATCTTCGCGGTGACGTGGTTTGTGGCGGGTCGGGTGCGCTGGGTGTTGGAAGACCATATTGGCAATCGCGTCGAGGATATTCCCGAGGGCGTGCTTCATGTCATCGGCAACCTGGCGCGGTACACGATCATCTTCTTGGGATCGTTCATCGGCCTGCGGTCGGTGGGGTTCCAGCTCGACGCCGTGCTGGTGGTGTTCGGCGCCCTGGGTGTGGGCATGGGCTTCGGACTACAGAACATCGCCAACAATTTTGTGTCCGGCGTGATCCTGCTGGTGGAGCGTCCAATCAAGGTGGGCGACGTGGTGAGCGTCGCCGGCGAGTTGGGGACCGTGGAGCGCGTGGGTATTCGAGCGACGACGTTGCGCAAGTTCGACCAGACGCAGGCGATCGTGCCAAACGGCGAGCTGATTTCCACGGTGGTGAACAACTGGACGCTGGACGACCGGCGGGTGCGGGTGGACTTTGTGGTGGGCGTGGCCTACGGCTCGGACACGCGGCTGGTGGAGCGACTGATTCGTGAAGCCGTGACGGAGCATGAACTGGTGCTGGACGACCCCGAGCCGCGGATATTCTTCTTCGAGTTTGGGGACTCGTCGTTGAATTTCCGGGTGCTGGCGTACGTGGCGGATATCAGCGAGCGGTTTTCGACGCTGAGCGATCTGCACTTCACGATCGACGAGAGCTTCCGTGAGCACGACGTGGAGATACCGTTCCCGCAGCGGGACTTGCACGTGCGGTCGATCGACTCGGACGTGTCGCTGCGGCACACGCCGACGGATCCAAGCTAGCGGTTGGACGGGCCTGCCGTGGGCTGACCGGGCAGGCAGTCCGCGTTAGGCTATGCGAATATCCGGGTTAGCATGGGCTAATCCTTTCGTGACTCGCCCATACTTTTCGTGAGTTGGCTGTGATGGACGCTGTCAAGGGCGCGGACGTTCGCGCATGAGCCCGGCGCTGCGCTGCAGCCACCTGACCAAGCGCTTCGCCGGTGTGACGGCCGTGAACGAGGCCTCGCTCGAGGTCGAGACGGGCACACTGCTGGCCCTGCTGGGTCCGAGCGGCTGCGGCAAGACGACCTTGCTGCGGCTGATCGCGGGCCTGGAGCGTGCGCACCACGGCACGATTGAGGTGGCCGGGCGTACCGTCGAGTCGGACGCGGTGCATCTGCCGCCGGAGCGGCGGCAGGTTGGGTTGGTGTTCCAGGAATACGCGCTGTTCCCCCACCTGAGTGTTGTGGACAACGTGGCGTTCGGTTTGCCGCGGGGGCCGGATCAAGCAGCGCGTGTGGAGGACATGCTTGGCCAGGTGGGGCTGGACGGCCTTGGTTCCCGCATGCCGCACGAGCTGTCGGGCGGCCAGCAGCAGCGGGTGGCGCTGGCGCGGGCACTGGCGCCGGGTCCGAGCCTGATCATGCTGGACGAGCCCTTCTCGAACCTGGATCCGGCGCTGCGCGACGGCGTGCGCCGAGAAGTGCGGCGGGTGCTGCGAGCCGCGAACGCCACGGCGATTATCGTGACGCACGACCAGGAAGAGGCGCTGAGCCTGGCGGACGAGGTGGCCGTGATGATGGACGGGCGGATTCTGCAGCAGGCTCGGCCGGCCGAGCTATACCGCCGCCCGGCATCACGGCGCGTGGCGGAGTTTGTTGGCGACATCAACGTGATCGATGGCCGCGCCATTGGGCGGGCGGTGGTGTGCGACCTGGGCACGATTTCGGTGTTGGACGATCTGTACGGGCCGGCCGACGTGTTGATTCGGCCGGAAGCGCTGCAGTTGACCGAGGACCCGGGCGGGCAGGCGGTTGCGGTCAGCCGAAGTTTCTTTGGGCACGACCAGATGATCAATCTGCGGTTCGACTCAGGGCTGCGGCTCTCGTCGCGGGTGGGTCCGACCTTTACATTCCGGCGCGGCGCGCGGGTGCGGGTGCAGTTGAGCGGCGATGTGTTGGCCTTTCCCAAGGCGGGCGACTAACCGCAAGGCGACGTATCGGGAGGTTTGCGGCTCGTGGCAGAATTGCGTCCAATGCCGCTGACCAGTACAACCGAAGACTATCTGCTGGCCATTTACGGAATGCGGGCCGAGGCGGAACCGGTGATCAACGCCCGGCTTGCCGAGCGGCTGCACGTGGCGGCGCCTACGGTGTCGGCAACGCTGGACCGCATGGCGCGAGATGGCCACATCTGGATTGACGAGAGTCGCCAGATTTACCTGACGCTGGGCGGGGAGCGAGTGGCGGAGCGGCTGGCGCGGCGACACCGACTGATCGAGCACTGGCTGATTCGAACGCTGGGCATGGGCTGGGCCGAGGTTCACGAGGAGGCCGACCGGCTGGAGCACTCGGTTTCCGAGGAACTGACGGAACGGATTTCAGCTTCGCTGGGCCACCCGGCCACGTGTCCGCACGGCCTACCAATTCCCGGAAATTACCCGGAGACCGACGTGGCGCAGTTCTTCAGCCTGAGCCAGGCCGAGCCGGGCCAAGAGGTGCGGATCGTGCGCCTGTCCGAGCCGGCCGAGGACGATGGGGAGTTGCTGCGGTATTTCGAAGAGAAGCAGTTGGTCCCCGGACACACGATGACCGTGCGGGAGATTACGCCCTCCGGCAGCATGGTGCTGGTCCTCGATGGCGAGACGGTGGTGGTTGATGAGCGCGTGGCGACCAACCTGTGGGTGATGGCAGCCTAGGACGCCATACGCAGAGATCGAATCAGCGGGATCGAACAGCAGCCATGACGCAGGTGCAGCCGAATCACGTCATAACCGTGCGTCCGGCGATTCCGCATGAACTGCGCACGCTGCGCGAGCTGGCGTATGACTTGTGGTGGGCCTGGAATCCGAGCGCCCAGGACATCTTTCGGCGCATCGATCCCGACGCCTGGCAGGCGACGCAGCACAATCCGGTGGCGCTGCTGGGTCATGTGACGCCAGAGCAGTTGGCGGCGTGTGCGGCTGACTCCGCTTTCGTGCACGACCTGCGCCAAGTCGTGGAACGCCGGCAGCGGTACCTGGATACGCGGTCGTGGTTCTCGGCGAGGTGCGCGGAGGCGGACGACCTTACGGTGGCGTATTTCTCGATGGAGTATGGGATCACCGAGTCGGTGCCGCTGTACTCGGGCGGGCTGGGCGTGCTGGCGGGCGATCATGTGAAGGCCGCCAGCGACCTGGGCGTGCCGCTGGTGGCCGTGGGGATGCTGTATCGCCAGGGGTACTTCCGACAGACGATCGATCCTTCGGGCAGCCAGCAGGAGCTCCACCCGGAGACCGACTTTTACAGCCAGCCCGTCACCATGCTGACGACGCCCGACGGGGCGCCGCTGACCGTGGGGGTGCCAATCACCGACCGATGGGTGGAGGCCCGGCTCTGGCGGATGAATGTCGGACGGTGTCCGGTCCTGCTGCTGGATGCCAATGTTCCCGGTAACACACGGGAAGATCGCGAGCTCACGGCCAAGCTCTACCAAGGCGACTCCGACGTACGAATACGGCAAGAAATTCTGCTGGGTGTTGGGGGAATGCGGGCGCTGCGGGCGGTGGGGGTGAATCCCAGCGTGCTGCATCTGAATGAGGGCCATAGCGCTTTTGCGCTGGTCGAGCGTCTGCGGGAGTTGCGAGAGGGGACGGACTTATCGCTCGAGGCGGCGCTGGAGACGGTGCGCGCCGGGGCGGTGTTCACGACACATACGCCGGTGCCGGCCGGGCACGACGAGTTTCACCCTCACCAGGTTGCGCATCACCTGGGCGCGTACCTGCGTGAGTCCGGGATCGAAACGGACCGGATGACCGAGATTGGTCAGTATCCCGAGGGAGGAGCGTCGTCACCGTTTTGCATGACGATCCTGGCGCTGCGCGGGGCCGCGTGGCGGAACGGCGTGTCGCAACTGCACGGCGAAGTTACGCGGCGCATGTGGCAATCGCTGTGGCGCGGCGTTCCATGGCCGGAGGTTCCGATTCAGCACGTGACCAATGGGGTGCATCTGCCCACCTGGGTGTCGCGGGAGCTCGCGGACCTGCTGAGCCGGTACCTGGGGCCGGAGTGGTCGCTGATGTCGGATCGGGACGCCATTCAGGAGGGTTTGGACGCGATTCCGGACGATGAGCTTTGGCGGGTACACACGCGGCGGCGCGAGCGCCTGGTGGCCAACGTCCGGCGGAGACTGCGGGCCGTGGTGGAGCGCCGCTGGGGATCGGGTGCGGAACTGGCGGACGCCAGCGCGGCGCTGCAACCCAATGCCCTAACCGTGGGTTTTGCCCGACGGATTGCCCTGTATAAGCGGCCAACGCTGCTGCTGCACGACCTTGAGCGGCTTCGCGCACTCGTGACCAACGTACGGCGACCCGTGCAGGTCATATTTGCGGGCAAGGCGCATCCGGACGACGCGATGGCCAAGGACCTGGTACGCGAAATCCACGAGTTGAGCCGCGACCCGAGTTTCGTGGGCCGCATCGTGTTCGTGGAGGACTACGACATGGACCTGGCCCGCGACCTCGTACAGGGGTGCGACGTCTGGCTGAATCAGCCTGTGCGGCCACAGGAAGCCAGCGGGACGAGCGGCATGAAGGCGGCAGCCAACGGCGTGCTGAACGTGAGTGTGCTGGATGGCTGGTGGGCCGAGGCGTACACCCCCAACATCGGCTGGGCCATTGGCCGAGCGGATGACGACGTCGACGATCCACAGCGTGACGAACACGATGCCGCCGCGGTATATCGGCTGCTGGAACGATCGGTCGTCCCGATGTTCTACGACCTGGGCCTGGACGGGACGCCGAGACGGTGGATCGAGCGCGCCAAGGCGTCGATAGTGATGGCGCTGACTGATTTTGGGGCGCACCGCATGATGCGCCAATACGCGAAACAGTTTTATGTGCCCGCCGACGAACTGCAGCGCACGCTGGCGAGCGATGGCGGGTCGCCCGCTCACGCGCTGGCCGACTGGCTGGCGAGAGTCCGCGCACAGTGGGACTCGGTGCAGATTCTGGACGTGGACCTGAGCGGCGGACCGGAATTGGACATGGGCTCCTCGCTCCCGGTACGGGCGCGGGTCGTGCTGAACGGCCTGCAGGCCGACGAGCTTTCGGTGCAGGTCTACGTGGGGCGGGTTGGCAACGACGGAGCGGTTGACGGCGGCGTGGCGTTTGACGCTCGTCCGATGGAGCCCGATGGAGACGGCGCGCGTTGGTTTCAGTCGACGGTGCCGTTGCGCCAAAGTGGCCGCATGGGGTTGGCCGTACGCGTGGTGCCGAAGCATCCGCATCTGACCGACCCGGTGGAGCACGGGCTGGTGCGCTGGAGTCTGCCCCGGGCCAACGCCTAAAGCGACACGTTCGCTTTGCCGGGTCTGGCAGACGCGATAGGATTTGGCAGTCGTAGCGAACTGCCGCTTCGGCACATTTCCGCTTGCGTTACCGTCCTATCAAGGGGAGCCTCCGTCGATGACGTATGTGATCTGTGAGCCGTGCATTGGCACCAAGGACGCCTCGTGCGTTGACGTGTGCCCGGTGGACTGTATCCATACCACCGACGAAGCCGAGATTTACTACATCGATCCCGAGGAGTGCATCGACTGCGGCGCCTGCGAGCCGGTGTGCCCGGTGACGGCCATCTTCCCGGACTTTGACGTGCCGGACGAATGGGAAGAGTGGACGCAGATCAACGCGGACTTTTTCCAATAGGGCGAGCGTCGCGCTGACGCGCGCCGCTACGGTCCAACGATCGGCAGCGGCTTCGGATAGTTACGCCAGGGTTGGGCGGGTTGGCGCGCCCTTAGTCATTTCCTTAAGAGCGGTGTAGGCCGGACGGGGCGAGCCGTCGGGGCGGAGGATGCCGAACGCGAACTTCTCATCCTGCGGGCCGACGACGGACTGAAAGTTCAGGTTCCACACAAACGCATGAGTGATATAGGGCGCGTCCTCGCGGGCAATTCGGAAGGCATCGACCAGAAACTGTGCCTGGTCTGCCTCCGAGTTGTCGGCGCCGAATCCGTAGGCCGGGTCGGCGTTTGCCGTCGACCAGCCCATCTCGGTGAGCCAGATGGGTTTGTCGGCGTCGCCGTTGGCCTCCATGACGGCGCGGTGCTGGGTGAAACGCTGGAAGTAGAAACTGCCGTGGCCGTTCCAGCCGGATCCTCGCTCGCTGCCGATCTCTTGCGTGGGCGCGTTATTGAATCCACCCGGATGTACACCCCAGGCGTCGAACGCGTCGCGGGCGATGCCGTCGCGGTAGGCGTAGATCTGTTCGAGGAAGCGGAGGTCGTCAACGGCCTGCACCTGTTGATCCGGGATGTCCACGTCGCCGGCGGGGGTGAGGGCACCGCCCACGGTTGTGGCCTCGGGATCTCCAGCCTTCACTCCCTGGTTGCCGGCCAGCATGAGCTCCACGAACTCGCCGGCATCAATGCGTCCATAGCCCCACTCGCGCGCGAGGTTGGCTTCGTTCCATAGCTCGTAAGCCTGGACATGGCCGCGGTAGCGTGCGGCCAAGGCCTGCATGAAATCCCGAAAGTCCAGCGGGTCGCCCGGCGGTCCGTGCGGCCGGTCGCCGAGGGCCCAGTCGGGCGCTCGCACCACGCTGAGCAGCACGTTGATGCCGGCACTGCTGACCGCGGCCACCACTTTGTCGAGTTCGCGCCAGTCAAAGCCACCCTTCTCAATCGGTTCCGTCTGGCTCCACTCGACCTGTTGCTTGAGCCAGTCGAAGCCGGCTTCAATGGTTCTGTCGACGACCAGGCGACGGTCCTGGTTGTAGAGGTGAGCCTGGAACCCATAGCCGTGCAACCGGCGCAGCCCATCGTCCACGGCCGGCGGCGGGGTGGCAGGCGCAGGTGCGGGCGAGGCGATTGGCCGCGAG
>JAPPFO010000084.1 GCA_028875175.1 Chloroflexota bacterium
GTGTAGGGGTGGTGGTGGCCGTCGCGGGCCTGGATGTCGAAGTCGACGAGGCGGGCCTGGATGAGGCCGCGTTGGACACGTTCGTCGCGGAGTTCCCAGGGGGGCAGGTCCAGCTTGCGGAGTTCGGCGAGGAGGCGGGTTTTGTCGAGACCGGCGTCGAGCAGGGCGCCGAGGATCATGTTGCCGCTGGCGCCGGCCTGGCAGTCGAAGTAGGCGGTGGTCATGCGGAGGCGCGGCGGGCGATGAGGGTGGCCTGCACGCCGGCGCCGAAGCCGTTGTCGATGTTCACGACGGAGACGCCGGGTGCGCAGCTGGTGAGCATGCCGAGCAGGGCGGCGAGGCCGCCGAACGCTGCGCCGTAGCCGACGCTGGTGGGGACGCCGATGACGGGCCGGTCGGTCAGGCCGCCGACCACGCTGGGGAGGGCGCCTTCCATGCCGGCGACGACGACGATGGCGTCAGCACGTTCCAGGGCGGGGCGTTCGGCGAGGATGCGGTGGAGGGCGGCGACGCCGGCGTCGTAGACGCGTTCGACGTGGGCGCCGAGGGCGTCGGCGGTGATGGCGGCTTCCTCGGCGACGGGCAGGTCGGAGGTTCCGGCGGAAACCACGGTTACGCGGCCGTGGCGCTGGAGGGGTTCTCGGCCGGGGGCGGTGAGCATGCGGGCGGTTTCGTGGTGGTGCACGTCGGGGAGCCTGGCGCGGACGGCGTCGGCCATTTCGGGGGTGACGCGTGTTGCCAGGAGCGGGGAGCCGCTGGCAAGTAGACGCTCGGCGATTTCGGCTACCTGGGGCGGAGTCTTACCCGCGCCGTAGATGACCTCGGGGATGCCGGTGCGCAGGGTGCGCTGGGTGTCGACGCGGGCGAAGCCGAGGTGGTCGGTGGGGAAGGTGCGGAGGCGTTCGAAGGCGTCGTCAGTCGAAAGGGCGCCCGTCGCTACCTCGGCCAGGAGCCGGCGGAGCTCCTCGGGGGTCACGTCCAGTTCCGGCGAATGTTCGTGAAGGCTCGTGAGCCGGCGTAGCGGGCGGCGTCGGCTAGGTCAGACTCGATGCGGAGCAGCTGGTTGTACTTGGCCACGCGGTCGGTGCGGGCCGGGGCGCCGGCCTTGATCTGGCCGGCGTTGGTGGCGACGGCGAGGTCGGCGATGGTGGTGTCCTCGCTCTCGCCGGAGCGGTGGGAGATGACGGCGGTGAAGCCGGCGCGGTGGGCCATGTCGATGGCTTCCAGCGTCTCGCTGAGGGTGCCGATCTGGTTGACCTTGACGAGGATGGAGTTGGCGGCCTTGCGCTCGATGGCCTGGCGGAGGCGGTCGGTGTTGGTGACGAGGAGATCGTCGCCGACGAGTTGCACGCGGTCGCCGATGGCTTCGGTGAGGGCGCTCCAGCTGTCCCAGTCGTTTTCGTCAAGCCCGTCTTCGATCGAGACGATGGGGAAGCGGTCGACCCACTCGGTCCAGAGGTCGACAAGCTCGGCACCGGTGAGCGTGCGGCCTTCCTGGGCCAGGACGTAGCGGCCCTGGTCGTCGATGAGTTCGGAGGCCGCGGCGTCGATGGCGAGGAAGACGTCGCGTCCGGCTTCGTAGCCGGCGCGCTGGATGGCTTCGAGAATGACCTCGAAGGCGGCGGCGTTGGAGCCGAGGCTGGGGGCGAAGCCGCCCTCGTCGCCGACGCTGGTACCGAAGCCGCGTTCGGTCAGGACGTCGTGGAGTTGGTGGTAGATCTCGACCGAGGTGCGGAGGGCTTCGGTAAAGGAGCCGGCGGCGACCGGCATGACCATGAACTCCTGGAAGTCGGTGCTGCCAGCGGCGTGCACGCCGCCGTTCATGATGTTGAGCATGGGGACGGGCAGGGTGGTGGCGCCGGCGCCGCCGAGGTAGCGGTAGAGGGGCAGGCCGAGGCCGTCGGCGGCGGCGTGGGCGACTGCCAGGGAGACGCCCAGGATGGCGTTGGCGCCGAGGGAGCTCTTGTTGGCGGTGCCGTCCAGGGCGAGGAGCTGCGTGTCGATGGCGGCCTGGTTGACGGCGTCCTGGCCTTCAATTTCCAGGGAAATCACGTCATTTACGTGTTCGACTGCCCGCAGGACGCCTTTGCCGCGGTAGCGCTGAGCGTCGTCGTCGCGAAGCTCGTGGGCTTCGTGCTCGCCGGTGGAGGCGCCGGAGGGGACGATGGCGCGGCCGCAGCCGCCGCTTTCGAGGGTGGCTTCGACTTCGACGGTCGGGTTGCCGCGCGAGTCGAGGACTTCGCGGGCGGACAGGCTGGAAATCAGCGTCACAAAGGGCTCCGGCGGCGGCGACATGATGAGCGGGCGTTGAGTATACGAACGGGCACCGTTTGGGCGGCGTGGCCGTGGCCATAAACTGCGCGCGAGCCTGGCGCCGCGGCCCGAGGATTTGAGCCATGGAATCTGAACTTGTCGTGCGAACGCGCGCTGAAGTCGGCGAGGGGCCGATCTGGGACCCCGGAACGGGGACGTTGGTCTGGGTTGACATAACTGGGTCTGCCGTACACCGGTTTGATCCCGCGACGGGGCAGGACCAGCGCATGGATGTGGGAATCGACGTGGGGGCGGTGGCGGTGCGGGCGAGCGGCGGGCTGGTGATGGCGGCGGCGGATGGATTTCGCTCGCTGGAAGCGGACGGCTCGCAGACGGTGCTGGCGGAGGTGGAGGCCGACGACCCGGGCATGCGAATGAACGACGGGAAGTGCGACCGGCATGGGCGCTTCTGGGCGGGCACGATGGCCTACGACGAGGCGGGTCCGACCGGCCTGGGGACGCTTTACCGGCTGGACCCGGACCTGAGCGTGCAGGCCATGGTGGACGGCGTGTCGATTTCCAATGGGATCGACTGGAGTCCGGATGACCGGCTGATGTACTTCATCGACAGCCTGACCCGTCGGGTGGATGTCTTTGACTTCGACCTGGACGACGGCGCGATCACCAACCGGCGCACGCTGATCGAGGTGGATGCGTCCGTTGGGTTTCCCGACGGAATGACGGTGGATGCGGACGGGGACCTGTGGGTGGCCGTCTGGGGCGGATCGCGCGTGGTGCATTACGCGCCGGACGGGAGCGAGCGCGGCACGGTGCGGTTTCCGGTGAGCCAGACGTCAAGCTGCGCGTTTGGCGGGGCGGACGCGCGGGACCTGTATGTGACCTCGGCGGCGCGGGGGATTTCGGAGGACGCGGAGCCGGAGGCCGGCAGCCTGTTTCGGGCGCGGCCGGGGGCTGTGGGGCAGGCGCCCAACAGCTTTGCCGGATAGGCGTCCAGGCCCTAGCGGAGGGCGACGTTGATGCCCTGGCCGACGTCGTCGATGGGGATGAAGGTAATGGCGTCGTGAAGTTGGGAGGGAATGCTGTCCAGATCGTGCTCGTTCTGGCGCGGCAAAACGATCCGGCGTATGCCGCCGCGATGCGCCGCCAGAATCTTGGCCTGAACGCCGTGCGCGCGACGGACGTGTCCATGCGCCGTCATGCCGCCGATGGCGAGAAATTCCCGGTCCGCGGCGCGGTCCCGCATGAGCGACACCATGGCGATGGCTGCCGCGATGGCCAGGGAGCCTTCGTCGCCCGGCAAATCACTGGCGGGAACGAGCAGGTCGGTGTCGAACTCTTCGAGCGAGCGTGCGGATACGCCGAGGTCCGAAAGCCGCGACCGGACGTAGGAGGGCACGATGGCGTAGCGGCCGGTCAGATCCGCGCCGGCCGTGTCCAGGATTCGAATCCGCCCCGCGCCGGGCATTTGCACGGCTTCGATCTGGCCCAGCACCCCGCCGCGGGGGCGGACGACCGCCCCCGCCGTCATGCCTGGGACTTCACGGCGCCGGCGATGCAAGCCGAGCCGCGTAGGACGGCCGACGGTGGCTCCCAGGTCTTCAATGGCGACCAACACCGGATCGGTTTCGGCACGTAGGGCGCGACGAGTCAGCGCGCGGCGGACGACCTTGCGAATGAGGCCGTCGAGTTCGTCGACGCCGGGCTCGGCCGTATAGCTGCGCACCAGGGCTGACAACGCGTCGTCCTCGATCTCAACGTCATCGGCCGCGACGTTGTATTCGCGCAGCATGGCGGGCGCCAAGGAGTCACGCGCGATCGCGACCTTGTCATCGTCCACGTAGCCGGCGAGTTCCACAACGTCCAGACGCCCCCGCTCCAACGGTGGAATGTCCGGCAGCCAGCGCGCCGTCGTGATCACGAGGACTCGGGATAAGTCGAACGGAACGTCGAAAAATCGGTCGTGGAACGTGCGGCGCGCGGCGGCGTCCGTGAGGGCAGCCAAGAGCGCGGCGCGGGCCGCGGCCCAGCGGTCACTGATTGCTTTGCCCGGGGTCGAAGCCGCGGGCCAGCCGCCACCGATGGCGTCGATTTCCTCGAGCAGCAGGACGATCTCGCTCTGGCCCAGCCGCTCGACCGCTCCCATGATCTCGCCTGGGGCCTGCTCATTTCCAAATAGCTCGTCGGGGGAACGCAAACGGTCCAAGCGGATCGTTGCCAGCGGCAGGTCGAGTTGCTCCGCAATCTCCTGGGCAATATGTGACTTCCCAACCCCCGGGGGGCCGACCAGACACAGCAGGGCTCGGGGCCCGGACGCGTCGGGCGCCGAGGTGAGCTGGTGCTCACGTACGACCAGGTGGTCACAAATGAGGTCGGCAACCTCATCGGTGACGAACAACTCGTCCATCAGCCGTGAATGAAGCTCAGCGAATTGCGGTCGAGCGATGCTGGATGCCGTCCAGGGCAGATTCAGCGCGCGATCCAAGCGATCTTCGCCAGCAATGCTGCCGTCCAAGCTGTCGAGCTGCCGACGCAGTACGGCGGCGACGTCTTCAGGGGCTGATGACTCTGCAAGGCGGGACGCGAGTTCGGTGGTGTTCACAGGAATGTCGGGACGAGGGCGTGACCGATCATAGCGTTGCGGTGGGCATTGCTGTCAGTAGCGAAACTTGCAGGACTGATGCCAATAGCGTTGACCTGACCGCCTGGCGGCGCGATGCTTGAGTGTCGAATCAACTGCCGATTGGTGCCAAACGATGGGTCTGCCTGGAACGCCTGACTTTGATGTCGATATTCATAAGGCGAAGGAGATGATCGAGAACGGTGAGGTGGACGTGGTGGACGTCCGCACGCAGTTTCACGCGCCGGCCATGCCAGGTGCCGACTACGTGCCGTTGGACGACATCCTGGCGCGTCCCGCCGAGGTGATCCCGTCAGGGAAGCCCCTGCTCTTCATCTGCAATGTCGGGCAGACCAGCGCGGTTGCCACGCAGATGGCTCGCGCGTTGAATGTGACCGAGGCGTACAACATGGCCGGCGGCATGACCGAGTGGGCGGAGGCCGGCTACGAAACCGAGGAACCACCCGCCGGACATTAGCGCCGGCATTACCTGGAAGGCACTGCATCGTGTTCACCGTTGAGCAAGTCCAGCGCTACAGCCGCCACATGTTGCTGCCCGAGGTTGGGGCGGCGGGGCAGGCGAAGATTCTGAATGCCAAGGTGCTGGCGATCGGCGCGGGCGGGCTTGGCTCTCCCGTGCTCTATTACCTCGCCGCCGCCGGGGTGGGCACGCTGGGGGTAGTGGATTTCGACACCGTCGACCGGTCGAACCTTCAGCGACAGATTCTGCACCGCGATGACCGAGTCGGGATGCCCAAGACGGCGTCGGCAGAAGCCACGCTGACGGGGCTGAACCCGGACGTGACGGTTGTACGGCACGACGAGCCGCTGACCTCCGACAACGCGCTGGAGATCCTGGAGCCGTACGACATCGTGGTGAACGGCTGCGACAACTTCCCCACGCGGTATCTGGCGAACGACGCCGCCTACTTCCTCGGCAAGCCGCTGGTGGACGGGAGCGTCATGCGCTTCGAGGGCATGGCGACGGTGTTCGAGCCCGGAACCGGCTGCTACCGCTGCCTGTATCCGACGCCGCCGCCGCCGGAAATGGCGCCGAGTTGCGCCGAGGCCGGCGTGCTGGGCGTTCTGCCGGGGCTGATCGGGCTAATCCAGGCTAACGAGGTGCTGAAGCTCATCGTGGGCAATGGCACGTCACTGACCGGCCGTTTGCTGCTGCTCGACGCCATGGAGATGGAATTCCGTGAACTGAAGCTGCGGCGTGACCCGGAGTGCCCGGTTTGCGGGGACTCCCCGACTATCACGGAACTGATCGACTACGAGGAGTTCTGCGGCTTTGCCGGGGGCGACGCGGCTCCGGCCGCGGCGGAGGCGGTGGCCGTCTAGCGAGGACCGTTGGGCGCGGTCGCGTTTGGCTGGCTAGGGATTCGGGTGCCGGGTGACCATCACGGTCACCGTGGTCGTGGCGGTGCCGTTGTGGGCGTCAGTGGCCGTCAGGGTCAGGGCGTAGGTTGACGTGGTGTCGTAATTCAGCGAGGCGGCGACCGTCAGCATCCCGGACGTGGGGTCCAGGGCGAAGGCGCCTGCGGTGTTGCCGGCGGTGAGCGCGTAGGTGAGTGGGCCGACGTCCAGATCGCGGGCCGCGGCGGTGCCAACCGCGGTGCCCACGTCGGCGTTCTCGGCCACGCGGAAGGTCCATCCTCCCGCCGGGAATAGAGGCGGAACTCGCTGGGTTGCGTCCGCCACCGCCACCAGTACCGGCACGCGCGTCACGCCGCCCTGCGCGTCCGTGGCCCTGATCGTGAGTCCGGGGCCGCCGGCCGGCAGCGTCCCTGCCACCGAGAGGATGCCGGTGGTTGCATTGAGTTGAAATACCCCGGCGTCGTTGCCCGCGGTCAGCGCATAGGTCACGGCGCCGCCCTTCGGATCGGTGGCTTGTACCTGGCCGATCGCGGCGCCCACCGGCAGCCCGGTCGGCACGATCCACTCGTAGCGCGGCGCTCCGAACGCCGGGCCCGCCTGGCAGGCGGCCAGGCCCTGCATAGCCGCGTCCGTGGTCGTCACCCCAGCCAGCGCCGCCGGCAGACAGCCGGTGAGCCGGGTGCCGGACAGATGCAGCTCGGTCAGCCGAGTCAAGGTCCCCAGGGCCTCGGGCACGGCGCTGGTCAGGGCGTTGCCGCGCAGGTCCAGGGCGGTGAGGTAGGCCAATTGGCCCAGCGCCGCCGGCACGGGGCCGCTCAGGCCCTGCGCGCCCAGCCGCAGGCC
>JAPPFO010000312.1 GCA_028875175.1 Chloroflexota bacterium
GATGTAGTCGGTTTGGAGGCGGTGGAGGCTGGCGTCGCAGCAGGCGTAGATGTGCTCGGGCGTCGTGTAACTGAACGAGTGACCATCGGGCCGGGCCAGGTTGCCGACCTTGGTGGCGACGAAGACGTGGGGGCGGCGGGCGCCGGCGAGGGCCTTGCCCAGGACTTCCTCGCTGCGGCGGGGGCCGTAGGAGTCGGCGCTGTCGAAGAGGTTGATGCCGGCCTCGATGGCGGCGTGCACGGTGGCGATGCCATCGGCCTCGGCCATCTCGCCCCATTGACCGCCAAGCTGCCAGCAGCCCAGGCCAATGGCGGAGACGCGCCAGCCGGTTCGTCCAAATACGCGGTATTGCATGGGTGGTCCTACAGGGTGCGGTTAGGAGTCGGCACCAACCTTACAGCCAGTCCCCGGAGACTTCTGTTGGTCTGCGGCACCCGATTCATTCGTAGTGCGTGTGGCTCGCGTGGCTAGAGCCTGGTGTTGCGGCTGCGCGGGTCCTGGTAGGGGAACGGGTCGTCGCGGCTGCCTTTGCCGCCGTCGTCGCCGCCGCAGGCGGCCAGGACCACGGCGGCCGCCAGGCTGCCGCCGGCAAGAAGCAAGCGACGCCGGGGCAGGCGGCCCGTGTGGCTCAGAGATTGGTTTGCGTCGGCGGGCATGGCGTATTGCCTCAGGTGTCGCGGGAAGGCTGCGGCATGGTATCGGAAGCCCAGCGCGCCTGATGGCCTGGTCGCGGCTGCCGAGGCGAGTCGACCTGACGCGGGTTGGGTGCGTGCCGCCGGTTGGGGCATGATGCGCGCGGCTCGTTTCCGGTGAGACCCACGTGCCTACAACCACGCAGCAAGTCGTCTTTCTTGAAGGCGGCGCCGTCGCGATCGAGGACGTCGAGATTCCCGATCCGGCGTCCAATCAGATCCTGATTCGCTCGACCCGGTCGCTGATCAGCGCCGGGACGGAACTGAACATCCTGGAACTGTCCGCCACGGGCCGCGGCGAGCCCGGGTACTCGATGGTGGGCGAGGTCGCCCAGGTTGGCAGGAACGTCGAGGGCTACGCGGAAGGCGACCGGGTGCTGACGTATCTGAAACACCAGGGCGCCGGACTCATCACCATCGACCCGGATCTGCCGGATGAACCAACCTACGCCGGCCACATCCCGGACGATGTCAGCGACGAGGACGCGAGCTTCGTGGTGCTGGGCGACGTGGCGCTGCACGGCGTTCGGCGGGCGGGGCCGGGGCTGGGGGACTCCGTGGCGGTCTTTGGCCAGGGCGGCCTGGGGCAGATGGTGACGCAGTTTGCGCGGATGGCCGGGGCGTACCCGGTGATTGCCATTGACCTGCTGGACGAACGGCTGGCGCTGGCGCGCTGGTCGGGGGCTACACACACGGTCAATGCGCAGCGCGAGGACGCCGTGGCGGCCGTTCAGGACATCACCGGTGGCGGAGCGCGGGTGGTGTTCATGGTGACGCGCACACCGAAGATCCTGCCGGACTGTATGCGGGCGGCCGCGGCGGGCGGCACGATATCCATGACAGGCAGCCCGCCGGGCACGGTGGAGATTGGCCTGCAGGTGGAACTGCTGCGCAAGGAACTGTCGATTATCGGCACATACCAGTCGATGTACCCGCGTGAGCCGTACCACATGTTCCAGTGGACGCGCGCGGCCAACCGGCAGTACATCCTGGACGCGCTGGCGCGCGGCGAGTTCCGGGTGGACCGGCTGATCTCGCACCGCGAGCCGTACACGAAGGCGGCCGACCTGTACGCCATGATCGAGCGCGGCCCGGCGGGATGGCTGTCGATCATCTTGCAGTGGGACCAGGCCTGAGCAGGCTGGCGCCGAGACCGCCACCGCGGGCGAGTGGCTGACTGAACGACGCGCCCCTGCCTCCGCGATGCTCCCGCAGGCATCCGCAATCGACTCCGAGCGTAGGTCTATGATGGTCCGGGTTAGTACGGACCAGAAAAATGACGGGCCATGGGACCGAATTCGGTAAACAAGCTGGAGGCGCTGGGGCTCGTCGTAGGCCCGGTGCTGGCGTTGGTCTTCTTCGCGATCGAGCCGGGGGGAATGTTCGTCCAACCCGCGGACTCGACCGACCCCGCGGCGACCATCACGTCCGTGGCTTCAAACCCGGGTATTGCTCGGGTTACGGCTCTCATGGTGCCGCTTGGCCTGATCCTGATGTTGTACGGGCTGTCCGGCATCAGCCGGGTGATGCGGCCGGACACCATGGCCGCCGCCTGGTCACGGCTGGGCATCCTGTTTATGAACGTCGGCGCCTTTGGCTGGATTCTCACCTCCGGGCTGACCTTCATCCTGACCAGGACCCAGCTCGACGCGGCTCCGGGGCTTGAGTCGGCCATCCCCATCTACATGGTGGATTCGGGGCTGAGCATGTTGTCGAGTTTGGCCGTCGCGGCTGGGTTCATGGCCTTCAACCTGGGGCTGTCAGCCATCTACCCTCCCGGACCCCTCAGGATCACGGCCCTGGCGATTGCAGCCGTCTCGGTCGTCTGCCTGATCGCGGTCATCATCGGAAACTCCATTCCCGACCGGACCATGATCACGGTGTCCAGGATCTGCTACTTCCCCTGGGTGGCCTGGAGCGTCGTGCTTGGCGTGCGGTTTCTCAAGGGACGCAGCCTCTAGCGCGAACCTCGGCGGGACATCCCCAATCTGAGATCCGGACGAAGGCTGCCGACCTGTATGCCATGATTCGGCGTGGCCCGGCGGGGTGGCTGTCGATCATCCTGCAGTGGGACGACGCGTAAGGAGGTCACCGGTGGCGCTGGCGACGTTTTACTTCAAGAGCACCTGAACGAGTTGCCGGAAGGCCCGTGCGGCCTTGAACGCGACCGGGGTGGACTACGAACCGCGCGACTATGCGCGCAAGCCGCTGACCGCGGACGACATTCGAGCGATTGCCGGACCGCATGCGGTGCGGGAGGTCATCAACTCGCGCAGCCCGACGTTTCGCAAGCTGGGGCTCGAGCGGGACTCGATTGATGACGCGCAGGCGCTGGAGCTGATGCTGGACAACCAGAACCTGGTGCGGCGTCCCACGCTGGCCGCGGGCGATGTTCGAATCTTCGGCTTCGACGCGGATGCTTACGAGGAATTGGCCGGCGGCGAGACCTAGGCCTCACTTCGGATATCCTCACGTCCTGGCAGCAACTCTCTGGAGGTCGCCGTGGCTTTGACCCAGGCGCAGCTTGACGAACTTCGCGAGATCGACACGCCCACGATTCTGAACGCCATCGAGACGTTCGGCGTCCGCCCCGACACACTGGGATTCACCGGAACCAACATCCGCTACCTGGCCCCGGACATGGGCGTGATGCTGGGCTACGCGGTCACCGCGCTGGGCGACACGATGAGCGAGGACGCTCCGAAGAGCCCGGATGGCATGTTCCAGATGTGGGAAGCGGTGGACGAAACGCCGAACCCGGTGGTGCTGGTGATCAAGGATTTCGGCGACGACCCGACGCACTCGGTGCACGCGGGCGACGGCATGGCCACGCTGGCGCACGTGCTGGGAGCGGACGGGATCGTGACCGACGCCGCGCTGCGCGACCTGGAGGGAGTCAAGGGCGCCGGCATCAAGCCGTTTGCTCGCGGGTTGGCGCCATCGCACGCCAACAACCGCATCATCCGCGCCCAGGTCCCCGTCGCGATCGACGGCATGGACGTGAACCCCGGCGACCTGGTACACGGCGACGAGAACGGCGTCTGCACGATTCCGATGGCGATTGCCGACAAGGTGGCGGCGGCCGCGAACAAGATCCTGGAAGGCGAGGAAGCCACGCGGCTGAGCTACCTGGAACCCGGCTTCAACCTGGACGACTACGCCAAGCAGCGAGGCCTTACGCGAATGGAGCCGGCGCGGGGGTTCTCGGCCGCTCCGGTCAGACGCGAAGCGGCCCCCCGCTTTTCCTGGTTTGAGCCGGGGGGCGACTTCGTTCCAATGTCAGCGGAGTGCCCAGGGCGGATGAGGTTGGACGGCCGGCGACCTATCGCTTGCTCGGAAAGTCGTCCCTGGTGACCACCGGGTAGGTTTTTTCGGCACTGAGCGGGGTGGGCTGCTTGGCCAGGTCGCCCGAGGCCGTGCGATTGCGCAGCAGGTGGATGGCCAGCAGCGTGTAAAGCCCGTCTTCGGAGTTCTGGCGGCCGCCCAGTTCAAAGTACTTGGGTGACATGATGGACATGTCCTCCAGCGGAATGTCGGTGGTTGTGCGTTCCTGCTGGCGGAAGCGGCCGGCGAAAACCTCGCAGATCATGGCGTTGCCGCTGGGCATGCGGGCGCGTCCGTAGGCGCGGCAGACGAACGGCCGCACGGGGTAGACCTCGCAGCGGTTGTCGGGTCCGAGCATGGGACAGCGGGTGGACTCGGTGCTGAAGCCCTGGCCGACGGCGCGAACGAACGCTTTCGGCTGCTTGTTGCGCATCTTGAGCCAGCGGCTAAGCGGATTGCCGTACTGCTGTACCTGGTCCGTGACGCGCTTGAAAATCGCGAGGCGCTGTTCCCTGGTCAGGTTCTCGCGCATCCAGTCGTGGATCAGGGCCCACTCCTGCTCGCCGGCCAGCACCTGGTGCATGCAGCAACGCGCGCAGCCCTTCTGGCACTCCAGGATTGGGTTGTCGCGGACCACGACTGTCGACCAGCCTTCCATGGCTTCGTACAGGTCGGGCAGGCTGGCGGCCGATTTGGCCATGCGCGAATAGAAGGCGTGGAGGTCCACGGTCTCGGGCGAGGGTTTGTCAGCCAACGTTTCGGGTCCCGTCAGGTACTAACGAGAGTATGGCAACTTCGCGGGCCTCTGTACGACTGATGTATCGGCACGGTTGACGCGACGTCAGTTGACCGGCGTGTACGAACCCCAGTCCGGACGCCGACCGTCCACGTCGTCAATCTCGTAGACCTTGGCCATGTCCCAGCTGGCGAGCGCCTGCCCGGCGTAACGCGCCACGTCCGGATCGGCCGCCAGCGCCGCCACGACCCGACCGAGAAAGCGTGGGGTTTCCGAGACGGCGAAGTCGACGTCCTGCTCGATGGCGTCGCGCCAGATCAATTCGGTGACGCCAAAGCCGTCCAGCATGGCTTCCGATCGCAGATACCCGGGCGTGACGGCCAGGGCCGTGATGCGGGTGGGCTGGGAGTCTTTACGCAATTCCTGGTCGAGCGCAAGTGCGAGTCGCATAACCGACGTCTTAACGAGGTCGTAGTAGAAGTGGCCCCGGTAGTTCAAGTTGTTCCCGTCGGTGACCTCCACGATCAGGCCGGCGCCGCGTTCGAGCATGAGCGGGAGGGCGTAGCGGCTGGTGATGATGTGCGAGTGGATGGCCTGCCGGAGCATCAGCAGCCCGTTCTCGAGCGACAGCTCCCAGAAGCGTCGGCCCCAGGCCGTCAGATCGTCGCCACCCCAGACGTCGTTGACCAGGATGTCCAGCCGGCCGCCCTGATCCCGCTGGATGCGGGCCATGAGGGATTCGACTTGCGCCGGTTCGGTGTGGTCGACTTGCACCGCAATTCCCGATCCACCGGCGGCGTCGACCAGTTCGGCCGTTTCTTCGATGGTTTCCGGCCGGTTCATCGGCGACTGCTGGGTACGGGTGGTGCGGCCGGTGCAGTAGACCGTGGCGCCAGCGGCGCCAAGCTCGACGGCGATGCCACGCCCGCAGCCGCGAGTGGCGCCGGCAACCAGGGCAACCTGGCCATGCAGTGGGTGTGTTTGGTTCGGTGTCATGCGTCAGCCAGCCGTGGGTGTCGTTGGGTGTGCCCGCAGGGCAGCGCGAAACGCACGGCGAAGGACATGCGACGGAGAAGTGAAGATAGCGCGGACGCGGCGTCAGGTTTCCCGGCAACGGGCTATCTTCCCCCCGGGTTGCCCCGGCAGTATTGTCGCTGCTGACGAACTTAACGACTGTGTTCGGGATGGGAACAGGTGTGGCCTCATCGCATAGGTCACCGGGAAACCTGACGCCGCGTCACGCAAAGCTGCAATGTTGCCGATCTAACAGCTACCAAGCCCTCGACCGTTAGTACGGCTCTGCTGAGCGGCTCACACCGCTTACACATGCCGCCTATCAACCAGCTGATCTCGCTGGGGTCTTACCTGGTTAGCCCAGTGGGAGGCCTAGTTTTGAGGCTGGCTTCGCGCTTAGATGCTTTCAGCGCTTATCCAAACCGGACATAGCTACCGAGCGATGCCGCAGGCGCGACAACTCGTGCACTAGCGGTCCGTCCATCCGGCTCCTCTCGTACTTCGGACAGACCCTCTCAAGCCTCCTACACCTGCGGCGGATAGAGTCCGAACTGTCTCACGACGTTCTGAACCCAGCTCGCGTGCCACTTTAATGGGCGGACAGCCCAACCCTTGGGACCTTCTTCAGCCCCAGGATGTGACGAGCCGACATCGAGGTGCCGAACTGCGCCGTCTATGTGAACTATTGGGCGCAACTAGCCTGTTATCCCCGGGGTAACTTTTATCCGCTGACCACGGCCCTTCCACTCGGAACCGCAGGGTCGCTAAGCCCGACTTTCGTCTCTGCTCGACTTGTAAGTCTCGCAGTCAAGCTCCCTTGTACCTTTGCACTCTACGGCTGATTGCCATCCAGCCTGAGGGAACCTTTGGGCGCCTCCGTTACATTTTGGGAGGCGACCGCCCCAGTCAAACTGCCCACCTGAGACTGTTCCCGCGCCGGATCACGGTCACGGGTTAGGGCCGCAGCTGCGCACGGGTGGTATCCCAAGGGTGACTCCACCGAAGCTAGCGCCCCGGATTCACTGTCTCCCACCTATCCTTCACATGCGCAGACGCGACTCAATCCCAGGATGCAGTAAAGCTCCACGGGGTCTTTTTGTCCTGCCGCAGGACGCCCGCATCTTCACGGGCATTGCAATTTCGCCGGGTGGTCTGCCGAGACAGTGCTCAATTCGTTACACCATTCGTGCGGGTCGGAAGTTACCCGACAAGGAATTTCGCTACCTTAGGACCGTTAGAGTTACGGCCGCCGTTCACCGGGGCTTC
>JAPPFO010000309.1 GCA_028875175.1 Chloroflexota bacterium
ATCCAGGGTCGTCGCGACGACGTCTTCCTCATGACCAAGGTCTGCGCCCGCGACGCCAAAACCGCCCGCTCCCAACTGGATGACAGCCTCCGCCGCCTCCAGGTGGACTACCTCGACCTCTGGCAATTCCACGAGGTCAACTACGACAACGACCCCGAGTGGATCTTCGAAGCCGGCGGCGCCGTCGAAGCCGCCCTCGAAGCCCGCGAACGCGGCCTCGTCCGCTACATCGGCTTCACCGGCCACAAGAGCCCCCACATCCTCCGCGCCATGCTCGAGTTTGACTTCGAGTGGGACGCCTGCCAGATGCCCATCAGCCCCTTCGATGGCGCCTTCCGCAGCTTCAAGTCCGAGATCCTGCCCATCCTCAACCAGCGCGGCATCGCCTGCCTCGGCATGAAGTCCCTCGGCGGCAACGGCCAGTTCGTCGGCGTCAATGGGCTCACGGCCCAGGACTGCCGGCGCTACGCCCTCACCCAGCCCATCGCCGTGCTCATCTGCGGCATTCTCAGTGATCGTGACCTCGCGCAAGACGTTGAGATCGCCCGCACCTTTACCCCCATGTCCGACGGCGAGCAGGCCGCCCTCCTGGCCCGCATCCACCGCGAGGCCACCGACGGCCGACACGAGTACTACAAGACCACCACCTACTTCGACCACGAATACCACCGCCAGGCCCACGACTTCCCCGCCTTCGCCGAAATCCGCAACCCCTGAACGTGCGCCTGGCCCTCTGCAACAAGATGCTCGACGACCGCCCCATCGAGGCGTTCTTCGAGCTGGCGGCAACCGCTGGATTCGGCGCCGTCGAGCTCATGCCCGGCTCACTCGGAACCCCGGTCTCCGATCCCGATCCCGCCATGCGCGTTCAAGTCCTCCAGGTCGCCCGCGCCCACGGTCTCGACATCGTCGGCTTCAACTCCCTCCTCCAGCACGCCCCCCACCTCAACCTCGTCACCCGCGACCCCGCCCTTCGCCGCGCCTCCGCCGCGGAACTTGTAGCCATCGTCCAATTGGCCGCCCATTTCGGCGCTTCCGTCATCGTCGTCGGCTCTCCGCGCCAGCGCCGTGCGCCCGACGACGCCACGTTCGATGAATCCGCCAACCTCTTCATCGACGAACTCCGCCCCGCCGCCGACGAGGCCGCCCGCCTCGACATCACCCTCTGCCTGGAACCCCTCGTCGCCTCCCTCACCAACTTCATGAACGACACCCGCGAAGGCATCGCCGTCGCCCGCCGCATGAACCACCCCGCCGTCAAGCTCGTCCTCGACGTCAAGCAGATCAGCCAGGAATCCCAATCCTTCCAGGCCGCCGTGGACCTCGCCCTCCCCTGGCTCGCCCACGTCCACGTCAACGACGCCAACCGGCACGCTCCGGGCGAAGGCGACACCGACTTCGTCCCCATCATCCGCAAGCTCAAATCGGTCGGCTACGCAGGCTTCCTGTCCATCGAAGCCTTCGCCTTCGCCCAGGACCCCGCCATCGTCCTCCCCAGGTCCCGCGCCTACCTTGAGGGAATCCTCGCCGCCGCCTAGTCGTCGTCCCTGACGGCCCGATCCATATAGATAAGCCCCGCCGCCCCCGTCATTTTCCGCAGCCCCGCCGACTCCCGCCGCCGCCGCTCCCTGTACCCCGCGTTCTTGTAAAACGCGATCGCGCCCGCATTGCCGATCAGCACCTCAAGCCCGATTGTCAGTGCCCCTGCCTCCCTTGCCCCCCGATGCGCATGCCTGAGCAGTAGCGACCCAATGCCCCGCCGCCGCTGATCCTCCGCCACTGCCAGGTTCCACACGCGATAGCTATTCCGCACCAACGCCGGCTCCGCCGAAACCATGTGCCGCATCCGCCACGACAGCGCGAACGAACCCAGCACGCCGTATACCCGAAACGTCGCCAGCGACGCCCGCAGCGACTGCCAGGGATCCATTCGATCCGCCGTATGCGCAATCACCCCGACAGTCCGTTCGTCCTCACAGGCCACAAAGTGATGGTCCGAACCGCCCCAGCACCCAAACATCCCCGCAAAGCGCTCTCGCGTCCGCTCAATGCTCCCGCTGCCCCAGATTGGCGCCGCCAGCGGCCCCGCCGCGTCCGCCATCAGGTAGCCCACGGCTTCGGCATCGTTCGCCGTCGCCGGCCGAATCGAGATGCCCGGGGCTCGGCCTACGTCCCCGCCAGCGATGCCCACACCGGCAGATGGTCCGAAGCCAGCGACTCCCGAGTCTCGGCTTCCTTCACGATCAGATCCGACGTCACGAAGATGTAATCGATCCGATCCTCCGGTTCGTCGGCCGGATACGTCAGCGGCCCGTCGGGACTCGCGTCCACAAACCCCGCATTCGCCAGCGTTCGAATCGCCACCGAATCAGGCTCCGCGTTCAGGTCGCCCAGCAGGATCGTCCGCGGCGTGGTCCCCCAGTCCTCCAGGATCCGCACCACCTGCGCCGCCCGCACCGTATCCCCGTCATCCTCGTGATCCAGGTGCGTGTGCAGGATTGTGATCGGCGCGCCCGTCGTCTGAATGCCTATACGCTGAAAACCGCGCGGCACCCGACCTTCGCTATTGAAGTGCGTATTCGCCACCCCAAACACCGGCAGCCGCGTCAGCACCGCGTTCCCCCACAGGTCCCCCAGGTTCGCCCCGTAATAGGCCGGCAGGTCCAGCCGCAGCGACAGCCACGCCAGCGTGTCTACGGCGCCCGAAATCACCCAGCCGCGCCCAACTTCCTGCAAGCCCACGATGTCCGTCGGCCGCTTCTCAATCTCCTGCGCCACCGCCTCCAGGTCAAACCGCCCGCTCGACCCAAACCCCTGCCGGATGTTGTACGTCATTACTTTCAGGTCGGCCCCGGTCGCTACCGGCGCCGCGTCAGACGACGGCGCGCCCGAAATCAGCCCCACGATGAACGGCGGCAGAAACAGCAACGGCGCCCAGAATGGAATCAGCCGCTTCCCTTGCAGTTGATGACGGCTCACCGACGACCCCAGCGCCAGCACGATGGTTGCCCCAACCGCCGCGGGCAACACCCAGGGCGGCGCATAAAACGAATAGAGGATGAACAGCAGCGCCACCAGCAGCACCCCGCCCACCGTCACGTTGATCACCGACCAGGCCGACGTCTGCGTCTTCCGGTCCTCGGCAAACAGCGCCGTCACCACTACTGGCAGCCCAATCGCCACCAGCGCAAGCCCGGGGATTGTGCTGCCCGGCGCCGAGCCCGCCAGCCACGCTCCCGCCCCCATCGCCGCCGATGCCGCCGCCGTGTGCACGAAACTCATCCCTCGGCCGGACTTCGCCGACGCCGACGACCACCCCAGCCCTGCCGTCGCGGCGGCTGCCACCCAGATCAACCCCGCCCGCAGGTCCAGTCCGCTCGGCGCCGCCGTCTGACCGAAATTGCCGCTGAAGGCGAGGAACACGAACAAGGCCGATCCCAGCCCAAGCAGCGGAATACTCCGCAACGGGCCGCCAAACTCGGCCGGCCGTCTTGCCGCCCGCCAGCCGCCGCCCACCGCCAGCAACGCCAGCAGCGCCACGATTCCCGCCGCCCACGGCGAGTCGCTGAACGGCGCGTCCACCGTCCGGAACACGCCCCGAATCGCCACGTCCGCCATGAAGGCCAGCGCCAAGCCTTGCCCGGCGGCGCGGCCCACGCTCGCCACCCACAGCGCCAGCACCAACCCGAACGCAACGGTCCCTATTCCGCCAATCCACATGTCCAGCGACGGCGACCCTGAAGCCTGGCCCGCCACCGCCATCCCTGCCAGCAGCACGATCGAAATGCGCCGCGCATGGCCTATCCCCAGGAACCGCGCCAGCGGTCCGGCCAGTCCCCACAGGATCACCCCGCCAAACACGATCGCCGCCAGGAACACCCGGTCCGAGGTCTCACCCACCACCCAGAAAATGTGGCTGGTAAACACCCGCAGCGCCTGTAACCCCAGCACCACCGCCGCCGCCACCGACAGCGTCCCCACATCCGGCCGCCGCACCACAATCGTCGTCATGGACTAGTCGCGGCTCGTCTGCCCGCCCGCGTTCGCCGCGCGAGCACTGACCCCCAGCACGCCCAGGAACCCTTCCGAATCCACATGGTCGAAGTCCCCCACGCCCTCCATGCTGGACGCGTCACTATAGAGCGAATGCGGCGCGTCCTCCGCCCCCGCGAACTGCGCGTGCCCGCGGTACACGTCCACGTGCACCGTGCCCGTCACCAGACGCGTGAACTCGCCAATCGCCCGCCGCAGCGCCGTGCTCGCCAGGTCGTACCAGTAACCCTCGTAGATCTGTCGCCCCAGCGCCGCCGACAGCGAATCGAACACCGGCCGCGCCCGCCGGTCCAGGATCAGCTGCAACAGGTACTCGTACGCGCTTCCCAGCAGCTCCATGCCCGGCGCCTCGTAAACCCCGCGCGACTTGATCCCGACGAACCGGTTCTCCACCGTGTGCAACCCGATTCCAACCCCATTCGCCCCGCCAATCGCATTCGCCCGCTCAAACACCTCCAACAGCGGCATCTCGTCCCCATCCATCGCCACCGGCACGCCCGCCTCGAACCGGAACGACACGCGCGTGGACTCGTCCGGCGCGTCCTGCGGATACACCCCCATCTCCGGCTCCACGAACTGCGCGTGCGTGCTCAGCTCCTCCAGCAGACCCGCCTCGTGCGTCAGCCCCAGCAGGTTCGCGTCCGTCGAATACGGCTTATCCAGCGTCGCCCTGATCGGAATCTCCTCGGCCTCGCAATACGCGATCATTTCCCGTCGACCCGGAAACTGCTCCAGGAAACTCGGGTCGCGCCACGGCGCATACACGTGCACCCCCGGCGCCAGCATGTTCGTCGCCAGTTGAAACCGGACCTGGTCGTTGCCTCGCCCCGTGGCCCCGTGACTCAGCACCGTCAACCCGCGCGCCGTCAGTTCCGGCACGATCGCCGCCACCGTCGCGTACCGCGCGATTCCCGTGGTATTCCAGTAGCCGCCCTCGTACTTCGCCTGCGCCTGGATCACTTCCAGCCCGGCCCGCGCCAGCGACTCCCGCGCATCCACGATTACCGCTTCCTGCGCCCCGGCCACGCGCATGCGCACGGCCACGTCATTGATGTCGTCTTCGTCCGGCTGCCCCAGGTCCGCCGTCAGCCCGACGACCCCAACGCCTTCCTCCACCAGCCAGCGCGTCGCCGTGCAGCTATCCAGCCCGCCCGACACCGCCGCCCCAATCGTCGTCCCCACCAGGTCCTCGATCCGCACAAACACCCTCCCACCAATCGTCCGTCCGCGAGCCTACCCCCTCACCCCCCACCCCCGCCCGAAGCCCACGCAGGTCGAGTCTTCGCGGTCGTGGGAATCCGACTTTGCGAGCGGGCAAGTTATCCGGTGGTCTGTCTGTCTACCAGCCGCGTCAAGGAATCCCTGTCCGAAGTCTCAAGTAGGTGCGCCATCGGCCGTCGCACCCGTTCGATCCGGACGGCGCGGCGGCGCGGCGGCGGGCTTAGCCGCGGGTGATGATTGCTGGGCCGCCGCTTCAGCTGGACCTGGATCGCTTGCGGACGCAGCTCGGCGCTGCGAGCGTACGCGCCGTAGGCCGCGTCCCCGTCCACGGCCGCTGCGTCCGCGCGATCGGTTGTTCAGCCACCTGAGTCTCGTTTACGTTCGCCGGGGTCCGCATCGCGCAGCGGATCGGCTCCGAGCCCGCGAGCACCCCGAGGTGTAGCGTGTGGCCAAAGCTGGCCTACCGCCCAGTGGCACGACGCACTTGCGCATCCGCCAGAGTCTCGTCCACCAGCGTGGCTTACTGGATGAGTACGCCGCGCGGCATGCAGCTCAGCCACCAGGGCGACTAGCGGGGTCCAGTCGATGAACTCAGTCAGCCGCCCCAAGCGGGCGTTGCGGCCCACCCGCGCCGGCAGCCAGGCGTCGATGAGTTCGGGCGGCTGGGTGGCCTCGTGCATGACCACGATCCTCAGCGGTGGCCTCGACGGTCCTCAATCATTCGCCGCTCTTGAAAGGGTCGTTCCTAGGAGCGAGCGTTCAAGTGAGGGTATTCCAGGAACCCAGCCCAAGACTTCCGCTGCCGCCGGCCACAGCCACCACATCGAGGCGGCACCCTTTCGCTGAAGACTCCTCTTCGCTCACGCCTTCCTAAGGTCCACCGCCCCCTCTGCCGCCAACTCCGCGATCACCGACCCCACGATGGGCCGTAGCGCCGCAGCGTCCGTCGGCACACTCTGGGCAAACCGCGTTGCCATAGCCTGCGCCACATCCGCCCCGCTTCGCGTGCCGTCTATCAGGTTCAGAACCGACAGCGTGGGCAGCGACAACAGGATCTCCTGCTTGTCCCCGTTCGCCGACCCCGGAACGGCCACCCGCGTCACCGGCCGCAAGCCCGTCTCCGTCTCCTGCATCCACGCCCGAACATCCGCCCCCGCCACAAACGCCGGCGTTCCCGCCAGCGCCTGTTCCGGCGTCACCGCAACGCTGGGCCGCGCCTTCAGAGCCTCCTCCTTCGGCTCCGCAATCCTGGTCGCGTCATCACCCGCCAGCGCCTCATACGTCACCGCCAACTGCCCCGGCGTGAACCCGCCCATATATCGAATCGACTCTTCCGGCGCCTCCCGGGTCAGGCCCGACGAAATGAATACAAACGCCTGCCGCAGCGAGAGATTTTGGCTCGGATCCACCAGCCGGTGCGCCGTCCAGAACCACGACTCCTGCAATCGCTGTCCGTGGTACCAGTGATTCGCCATGTCGACGAAGTCGTTCGCTTGCTCCAGGTAGCCCTCCTGGTACCAGTTCATCGCCAGTTTGTTCAGGTCTGGAGCCTCCAGCGACGTCCGAATCGCCTTTGTGGCCCGTAGCACTCCCTGCAGCGCCAGCGCAATGCCGGAAGCCAGGATCGGATCCACAAAACACGCCGCGTCCCCCACCAGCAGATACCCCGGCCCGTGAAACCGCTTACAGATAAACGACCAGTCCGACACGATGTCGAAATCCCCCGCCCACCGCCCGCCCTCCAGTAACTC
>JAPPFO010000020.1 GCA_028875175.1 Chloroflexota bacterium
TCCGAGGGCCAGGACGGTGGCGGCGGCGGCTCCGAAGACGAAGTCGATGGGGCCGGCGATGCCGGGGGCGTGGACCTGGCTGCTTCCCTGGGAAGTGTCGAGCGTGACGACCGTGCCGTCGAGGGTGACGGTGCCGGAAACGCGTACGTCGGCGGCCGAGTTGCGGCCGAAGGTGAGGACGGGGCCGGGGGCGCGGGCGCGGAGTTGGGGGAGCCAGCGGCTGTCGGCGGGGAGGATGGCGGGGGCATTGGCGGGAAGGGCGGTAAGGAGTTCGGATTTGGCTTCGACGATGTTGTCAATTGAGCCAAAGAGGCCGATGTGGGCGCCGGAGATGCTGGTGATAACGGCGGCGTCAGGGGCGGCGACGCGGCAGTAGGACTCGATTTCGCCGCGGACCTGGGCCCCCATTTCGATCACGGCGAAGCGGTGGTCGGGGCGCAGGCGGGCGAGGGTGGTGGGGACGCCGACGTCGGTGTTCTCGCTGCGGTCGGTGGCGAGGGTGAGCCCGTGACCGCCGAGGGCGGCGCCCAGGGCCTGCTTGGTGGAGGTCTTGCCGTTGCTGCCGGTGACGCCGACGAAAGTGGCGCGGGAGCGGTTGCGGAGGTCGCGGGCGAGTTGCTGGTAGGCGGCGAGGGCGTCGCGGGCGGTGACCTGGCGCCAGGCCGGGTGTTCGGGGTCGACGCGGCTGCCGAGGGTTGCCGCAGCGCCGCGGCTGAGGGCGTCGCCGAGGTAGTCGTTGCCGTCGACGCGGGCGCCGGGCAGGGCGACGAAGAGCATGCCGGGTTGGATGCGGCGGCTGTCGAAGTGGGCGGCAGGGATGTCGGGGTCCGGGGTGCCGGGTGGGAACGGCTGGCCGGCGGCGGTGTATACGTCCGAAAGCTTGAACATCGAGGTCAGGTGTTGGGACGCAGGGCGGCGACGGTGGCTCGCAGGCGGTCGCGGGCGGCCTGGTCGCGAATGAGTTCAGCGGCGGCCAGATGGAACCAGTCAAGGTAGACGGGGAGGCGCTGTTGGTAGGCGTCGGCGAGGGTGGGGTTGGCGGTGCGCAGGCGGTGGCTGCGGACGTGGGCGGTGGCGGCGTAGGTGAGGGAACGTTCGGCGGCGGCGGCCCAGAAGGTGTCGAGCCGCAGGCGGTGGTCGGCGATGACGGCGGCGGATCGGTGGGCCATTCGGTCGGGTGAACCCCAGCCGGGGAAGGTGAGGAGGTCGGCGAAGTCGATTTCGGGCGGGGCGACGGCGAGGGTCTCCCAGTCGATGACGACGAGGCGGTCGTCGTTCCAGATGAGGTTCAGCGGCGAGAAGCCGTTGTGGACTATTCGGCGAGGGCTGTGGAGGAGGGGCCTGATTAGGGAGTTGAGCAGGTCCCACGGGGCATTGGGAGCAGTGCGACGGGGGGAGTCGGTTGGGGCTGGGCTGGCGGTCGGGTCGGGCAGGCGGACGAAGGCGGAGGCGTAGCGGCGTTCGAGGGTGCGGCGGGTGATGCGGTCGAGGTCGGACTGGTGGGCGAGGGCGCGGAGCATGGGGCCGAACTTTGCGGTGATCTCCTGGAAGCGGCCGTAGGCGTGGAGGGCGGTGTTGAGGGCCTGGTCCCGTTCCGAGTCGGAGGCAGCCGGGAGGCCGACGGCAAGGGTGCGGTGGCCGACGTGTTGCATGGCGAGGGCGGCCCATTGGCCGGGCGCGTGGGCGGCGGCCAGGGGTTGGGGGGCGAGGCCGGGGGCGTAGCGATGGAGAAGGTCGAGGGCGCGTTCCTCGCGGCGCCAGCGGTGGGCGTAGTAGATGTCAATTTCCGGCAGGTATCCCTTGACGACGAGGGGGTGCGGTTGGATTGCGACGAGCCACATGCGGTGGCGTCCGTCGGTAGCCAGGGGGCGCCACGGCGCAGCGGCGTCGCCGAGTCCGGCCGTAATGGCTGCGCAGAGGGGGGCGGGGACGTCAGGGTCTGGCATGACGCTAGAGCCGGCGGACCTCGGCGATCCATTGGGACAGGACGTAGGCGTTTATGGGGCGACCGACGCGTTCGGTGCGGAGGGCGACTTCGGCCAGACGGCGGTCCCGGATCGTCTCGAGACGCCGGTACAGGCGAATCGGACCGAGCCGGAGGGGACGGCCGTGCATGACGGAAATGGAGTCGTCCTGGACGTGAAGAAAGGCGGGGCGGAGCCACATGGCGCTCAGCCAGAACGCGAGGCCGACGGCACCGCTGAGCGCGAGGGCCAGGGCGGTGGCAGCGGATACGTGGACGGCGACGACCCCGGCCGCGGTCGTCAAGAGCGTCGTGACCCAGAACAGGACGACGATCGAACGGCGGTCGAGTCCGAGGAGCTCCCAGTGGTAGTGGAGCGGCACGGCCAGCAGCGGAAGCGAGAAGCACTGGTGCGGGAGCGGATTGCCATCGGGGTCGCGAGGATCGACCACACGGCGAATGACGGGAACGAGGATCTTGAACTGGATCAGCGACGAGAAGCCTTCGAACAGCAGCGGAGCGGCGATGAGGGGCCAGAGGAGGTCGTAGCCGGCGACGATGGCGGCGATGGCCATGGCTGCACCGAGCATGAGGGCCCCGCTGTCACCGATGTAGGCGCGGGCGCGGCGGGGCCGATCGCGGGCCGAGGGGGCCCAGCGGGAGGGAAGGTTCCAGACCAGGGCGCCGGCGGCGCCGGCGGCGGTGAGTCCGGCCCAGACGCCGGTGACGGGGCCGGCGGCGAGCCAGAGGCCAGCCATCAGGATGCTTGCCGAGCCGGTGGTGAGTCCGTCCATGCCGTCGCTGAAACCGGCGGCGAGGGTGGTTCCGAGGATCAGGACGGCGTACCAGACGCCGAGCGTTACAACGGCGTCGGTTCCGACGTGGGTCGCGAGGGCGAAGGGCGTGAGGGTTCCGAGATCATGGAAGTCGCGGCCGATTAGCAGGAGCGCGGCGGCGATGGAGAGCAGGACGATCACCGCAAAGTAGAGGCCTTCGCCGATGCCGCGGCCGCGGAGAGTCTTGGCCAGGTCGTCGATGAAGCCAAACGCGAAGAAGCCCGCGACGGCGGCCAGGTGCCAGAGGGGGGCGTCGGGGTGGAAACCGACGCCGATGGCCAGTGCCAGGGCCATGACCGGGCCGCCGACGAGGGGGAGGCGGCTGCTGGTGCGGGTGGCGAAGGCGACCTGGCTGGTCTGGGGCTTGGACTCGCGGGAGCGAAAGCGGGGGAAGAGGGCGAGGGCGACGGGGGTAAGGGAAGCCGTCAGCACCAGGGGAACGAGCACGAAGGCCAGTACGAGCACGATCGCCATGACCAATTGTCCAGGCTGGGTTGCGTCGAACTCGATCTTGGTCGCCCGAGCGGCTCAACAGGGGGAGTATAGGAGTGGAGGCGGCGCTCAATGACGGGCGCTGGCATAAGCGATCAGGCGAGCGCGAGCACCGGCCCGAGCGTTGGAGTTTGGGCCGCTACCGACCCTCATCCCGGCCCTTTACGTCTTAAGAGGTTCCTGCGTTACCTGAGGGCGGGTGCCCGGAAGACCCCTCACCGGTTTCGGCCGAGGACGGCCGAACCTGCCTCTCCCCCAGGAGAGGGTGAAGAGCAGTCACGGCTTCTTCGACACGGGCGTCATGCGGCGGCCCTTGGGAGGAAGATGGGCCGCTCAGGTCGTCGTAGACGCGGATGACGTGTTGAATCTGGTGGTTCCAGCCGTAGGTCCGTTCGGCGCGGCGGCGGAGGGCGTGGCCGTGGTTGGTGCGGAGGTCGGGGTCGGCGAGGTAGCGGAGGAGGCCGTGGGCGAGACCTTCGACGGAGCCGACGGGGACGCGGAGGCCGGCTGGGCCGAGGAGTTCGCGGGCGACGGGGCCGTCGTAGGCGACGACGGGGAGGCCGGCGGCCATGTAGTTGAGGACCTTGCCGTTGCCCTCGGATTCGGAGCGCTTGGGGGCGACTGCGATGTCGAGGACGCGGAGCATCTCGGGGGCGTCGGCGTAGGGGACACGGCCGGTGAAGTGCATGTGACCGGCGAGGCCCGCGGCGGCGGCCGCGTCACGGTAGGCCGCTTCGTTGGGGAATCCCATGACCAGGAAGTGGGCGCCCGGGTTGCGCTGAACGACGCATTGGGCGGCGCGGATCAGGTCGTCGGTTCCCTGGTAAGGGGCCAGGAGGCCCAGGTAGCCGACAAGCAGGCGGTTGGGCGGGATGCCGAGGCGATGGCGCAAGTTCAGGAGTTGATCGGTGTCGTCGGGTTGGCGGGGGCGGAAACGGGAGAGGTCGACGCCGTCGGTTACGGCGACGACGCGGTCTGAGGGCAGGCCGGACTCGGCGATGAGGGTGTTTCGGGCGTTCTGAGAACTGGTGAGAATGCGGTCGGCCAGGCGGTTGGCCAGTTTTTCGAGCCAGGAGAAGACGTGGAGGAGCGGGTTGGCGGCGCGGATGAATTGATGGTCGAGCATCTCGCGCGTGAGACTGCCCTGGTAGTCGAACACCAATCCCGCGCCATGCATGCGAGCGAGGAGCCACCCGATGAGCACGCCTTCGTGCAGGTGGGCGTGGACGATGTCGACGGGCCGGGCCGGCATGCGGGTGACGGTGGTGACGAGCAGGGCGGGGTCGAGCATGAGCTTGCGCCAGTGGGAGCCGACGCGCGGGCCGCCGCGGTGCAGCCAGGCGGGGATGCGGACGACGGGCAGCCCGGGCGGGTCGTTGCCGCCCGGATACGTTACAACGGTAACGTCGTAGCCATGCTGCTGGAGGGCGCGGGCTTCCTCGAGAATGCGAACGTGGCAGCCGTAGTCCGCAAAGAAGCCGGTAGGCGCGATCTTGACGACATGACGACGCACGAGGCGGGTCTCCCGTACACGCGAAACCTCCGCCGGTCGGGGCCGACGGAGGCGAGGTGGATTCTACTAGAGGCGTGGTCTCGATTCGGCAGCGGGAATGTGCGGGGTTTGCCATGAGCGTTCCCTGCGAGTTGACCGTGGCGACCAGCAACGAACAGGCGACTCGGGAGCTGGGGCGGACGCTCGGGAAGGCGTGTCGCGGGGCAATGTGCGTGGCGTTGAGTGGGCCGTTGGGGGCGGGGAAGACGGTGGTGGTGAAGGGGATGGCCGAGGGGCTGGGCGTGGCCGACACTGTGACGTCGCCGACATTCACATTTGTAAACGAATACCAGGCGGGTGGACGGCGGCTGACGCACGTGGACTTGTATCGGATCGAGGGCTTCGACGACCTGGAGTCGATTGGGTGGTCGGACGTGGTGCTGGAGGCTGACGTGCTGGCGGTGGAGTGGGCGGAGCACGCCGACGGGGAGCTTCCGGCGCCGCGGATTGACGTGGCGCTAGTGCTGGGTGCGGGCGACGAACGACGAGTGGAGTTGCGGGCGGTGGGCGCGGAGGCGCAGGCGGCGCTGGCACGGTTGCAGGCGCAGGGCCTGGATTGCGCGTGATTGCGGCGCTGAATACATCGTTCGAGGCCCCGGCGCTCGGCATTGGCCGTGACGGCGAGTTGCTGTCCGTGGCGTGCGCGCCGGGGTGGCCGGCGGACCTTGCCGACCTGGTGACGCGCGCGTTTCGCGAGACAGGACTGGCGCCAGACGCGGCCCTGGAGGGCGTGGTGGTGGCGACGGGGCCGGGGCGGTTCGGGTCGCTACGCGGGGGAATCGCGTTTGCCAAGGGGCTGGCGCTGGCGCGGCGAGTGCCGCTGCTGGGCGTGCCGACGGCGGCGGTGGTCGTGGAGGCGGCCCGGGCCGGTGACGCGGTCGTGGTTTCGCCGGCGGGACGGGGGCGCTGGTACGTCGCTGCGCCAAGTGAAGCTGACAGGATCCAATTGATGGACGCCGACAAGGTCGTGCAGGCCGATCTCCCAGCCGACCTGCCGGTGGCGGGACCGGTGGATGCGAACTTTGCCGAGGCCTTGGCGGAGAGTGGTCGGCAGGTCCGGCGGGTGAACGGTGAGGTGGCGTTGGAGGCGCTGGTGCGGTTGGCCGAATGGAGGTTGCGCGAGGGGCAAGGCCCGGCTTCTTTGGGGGCGCAGCCGGTGTATGCGGCGCCGGCGACTCGCGCGCGACCGTGGGTTCGTGGTATTCCGCACGGTTGAGCGGGCGAGATCAAGCAACTGGAATAGGAGGGCACCCGCAAGGGGCGCCCCTACACGGAGGTTGGACGAACGGGCGGGGCGATGGTTGACGAGGAATTCGTGGTTGAGCCCATGCGGGTGGAGCAGTTGGACCAGGTGCGGCGGATCGAACGCGCGTGCTTTCCGACGCCGTGGCCGCGGAACGCGTATCGGCGGGAGATCGAGAAGAATGAGCGGGCGCGATACCTGGTGGTGCGGACGACCAGCGATCCGCCGGCGACACCAAGGCGGCGGCAGTTTCCGCTCTCGAACCTGCTGTTTGGCCGGCCGGACGCGCGCGACGTGGTGGCGTACTGCGGGGTCTGGGTGATGATGGACGATGCGCATATCACGACGATAGCGGTGGATCCGGAGTACCGGCGGTTGGGGCTGGGGCAGTTGCTGATCATCCAGATGGCGCGAATTGCGCTGCAGGCGCGGGCCACGCGGATGACGCTGGAAGTGCGGATGAGCAACGAGCACGCGCAGGCGTTGTACCGGAAGTATGGGTTCAGCGACGGCGGGGTCAGGCCGCGCTATTACAGCGATGACTTTGAGGACGCGCTGATCATGCGGAGCGAGGATTTGAGCAGTTGCACTTTCGCGGAACGGATTGATGCTGGGGAAGCGGAGCTGCGGCGGCGGCTGACGTGGATTTCGCGGCTGTGACGAACAGGATTCCGAGATGGCTGCTGGCGATTGAGACGTCGTGCGACGACACGTCGGTGTCGGTGCTGGGAGACGGGCGCGAGGCGGCGGCGACGGTGAGCCAGGCGCAGGTGGCGCCGCACGCGGCGTATGGGGGGATCGTGCCCGAGGCGGCGTCGCGGATTCACGCGGAGGCGATTGATTCGGTGTGCGGGGCGGCGCTGGAGCAGGCGGGTGTTGAATGTGACGAGATCGGGGCGGTGGCGGTGACGGTGGGGCCGGGGCTGCCGGGGTCGG
>JAPPFO010000085.1 GCA_028875175.1 Chloroflexota bacterium
CGCCGTGGTCGTCGGCGGCGGGAACTTTTGGCGCGGCGGCGAGCACAAGAACATCAATCGTGCCACCGCCGACTACATCGGCATGCTCGGCACCGTCATGAACGCCATGGCCCTCCAGGAGGCCATTGAACGGCTTGACGTGCCCACCCGTGTCCAGACCGCCATCGAAATGCGCGAAGTCGCCGAGCCCTACATTCGCCGCAAGGCTGTCGCGCACCTGGAAGCCGGCCGCCTCGTGATCTTCGCCGCCGGCAGCGGCAACCCCTACTTCACTACCGACACCGCCGGCGCCCTGCGCGCCATGGAAATCGGGGCCGAGGCCCTCCTCAAGGCCACCAAGGTCGACGGCGCGTACACTGACGATCCAATGACAAACCCCAACGCCACCCGGATCGAGCGCACCACCTACCTCGAGGCCCTCAACAACGGGCTGAAGATTCTGGACGCCACAGCCTTCAGCCTCTGCATGGACAACAATCTCCCCATCATCGTCTTCCGCCTCGAAGACGAAGGCAGCCTGGTGCGCGTGCTGGCCGGCGACCAGGTCGGCACACTGGTCGCGGCCTGACCCGGCGATGATCGACGAGTTCCTCCTGGACGGTGAGCGGCGTATGGGCCAGGCCGTCGCGCATCTCCGCCACGAGCTGGCTGGCATCCGTACCGGCCGCGCCTCGCCGGCCCTGATCGAAGACCTCAGCGTCCCCTACTACGGGCAGCCGACGCCCCTCAAGCAGATCGCCGGAATCTCTGCCCCCGAAGCCCGTCTGCTGGTCGTTCAGCCCTGGGACAAGTCCGCGCTGCCGGACATCGAACGGGCCCTCATCTCCTCGGATTTGGGCATCACGCCCTCCAACGATGGCAACGTCATTCACCTGCCGATCCCCCAACTCAGCGAAGATCGCCGCCGCGATCTGGTGCGCATCGTGCGCCAGCGCGCCGAGGACTCGAAGGTGGCCGTTCGCAATGTTCGGCGCGATGTTCACGATGACCTGCGCGAGCTCGTCCGTGAGAAGGAAGCCTCCGAGGATGACCTGCGCCGGTCCGAGTCGCGGCTCCAGGACGTTACGGACAAGCACGTCGCCGCGATTGATGAACTGAGTCGGCAGAAGGAAGCCGAGGTGATGCAGGTCTGAGCGGTGAGTTCGACAGCGTGCCGGCGCACGTCGCCATCATCATGGACGGCAACGGCCGCTGGGCCCAGCACCGCGGCCTCGAACGCCAGGCCGGTCACCGTGAAGGCGCCCGACGCGTTCGCGACATTGCGGCCGCCTGTATCGACTACGGCGTCCGCGTCCTCACCATCTACGCCTTCTCCACCGAGAACTGGGACCGTCCGGCCGACGAAGTCAGCTTTCTGATGGATCTCATCCCGGAACGCCTCGAAGCCGAGCGGTCCATGATCTTCGAGCAGCGCGTGCGCATCCGCGTCCTCGGCGAGATCGAGACGCTGCCGCTGATCGACCGCGTGGCGGTGCGCGACATCGTCCGCCAAACCGCCCACCACGACGCCCTGGACCTGAACATCGCCTTCAATTACGGCGGTCGGGCGGAAATCGTTCGAGCCTTGCGAAACCTGATTCGAGACGGTATTCGCCCCGAAGACGTCACCGAAGACCTGGTCAGCCGGGCCATGTACACCGCCGGCCAGCCCGACCCCGACTTGCTGATCCGTACCGGCGGCGACCAGCGCTCCAGCAACTTCCTGGTCTGGCAGTCCACCTATTCCGAGTACTTCTTCTCGCCCATCTTGTGGCCTGACTTCACCCGGGACGCCTTTGAAGATGCGCTGGCCGACTTCAGCTCGCGAACGCGCCGATTCGGGCGCGTTCCGGTGGCCGCCCCCGCTGCGGCGAGCGACGCCTGACGCCGCTGGCAGTTCGTGTAGCTAGCGCCCTGGTCCTGGCGCCGGCCGTCTTGGCGCTGGCTTGGTGGCATCCCCTGGCGCTCGCCGTGCCGATGGCTCTGGCGGCTGCGGCGATCGCGTTCGAAATCGGCACGATGTACGCGGCCAGCGGTCTCAGGGTCTCCCGCGGAGCCGGTGCGCTGCTTGCGGCCGCACTCGTGGCGCGCTGGGCGGTGGCGCCCGAGCAGCAACCCTGGGCCGACCTGGCAATCGGAGTTATCGCCGCCTATACGCTGCTTCGCCAACTCTGGCATCCGCGCATGTACGGGCGCTTCACCAGTTGGGGCCTGGCACTCGCATCTGCGGCCTACGCCGGTGGGCTCCTGGGCTTTCTGATTCTGCTTCGCGAGCTGCCGGACGGATTCTGGTGGGTGGCCCTGGCCCTCGCCGTCACCTGGGCCTATGACACCTTCGGATACATCGTGGGTCGCAGCCTGGGCCGTCGCGGCTTCATGACCCACATCTCACCCCGCAAGACCTGGGAGGGCGTGGCTGGTGGGTTGCTGGCGGCGATTATCGTGGTCGCCGCCTTCGCGCCCGTGCTCGGCTACGACTGGTGGCTGGCCGTTCCCGTAGGATTCCTGTCGGGCCTTGCCGCGCAAGCGGGTGATCTGGTGGCGTCGATGATCAAGCGCGATACCGGGCAAAAGGACTCCGGTCGCTTGATTCCGGGGCATGGCGGCATGCTTGACCGGCTGGACGCGCTGCTCTTCGTAGCGCCTGCGGTGTTCGCCTTCGCCAGACTTGCGGCGTGATGCTAGCCACCGCCCCCCATCGTTCGTCCCGGCGCAAGCGCGTGGTGATCCTGGGATCCACCGGATCCATCGGCGTCCAGACGCTCGAGGTCGTGCGCGCCCATCCCAACCGCTTCGAGGTCCTGGGTCTGGCTTGCGGTGCGAACTGCGACCTGCTGTACCGGCAGATTCGCGAATTCGGCGCGCCGCTGGCCTGCGTCCGTGACATTGACCCGTCCGCCGGCGACTGGCCCGCCGGGACCGAGCGACTGGCCTATCCCGATGGCATGGCCGAAATGGCCGGCTTGGCCGAGGCCGATATCGTCGTCGTGGCCACGGTAGGTGATGCCGGCTTCCGTCCCACCGAGAGCGCCCTCCGCGCCGGCAACAATGTCGCCCTCGCCAGCAAGGAGATGCTCGTGATGGGCGGGGGGCTCTTCCGCAAGCTGGCCGATGGGTCCGGTGCCGCCATCCTCCCCATCGACAGCGAGCACAGCGCCATCTGGCAGTGCCTGGTCGGCGAACCGCAGGAGAGCATCCGACGACTGATCCTCACGGCCTCGGGCGGACCCTTCCGCACCTGGGCGATGCCGGACATTCGCCGCGCCACCGCCGAAGAAGCGTTGGAACATCCAAACTGGGACATGGGCGCCAAAATCACCGTCGACTCGGCCAGCCTCCTCAACAAAGGCCTCGAAATCATCGAGGCCCACTGGCTATTCCAGGTTCCCTACAAGTCCATCTCGGTAATCGTTCATCCTGAATCGATCGTGCATTCCATGGTTGAATTCCATGACGGTTCCATCAAGGCCCAGCTCGGAGTGCCCGATATGCGGTTGCCGATCCAGTACGCCATCGGCTTTCCCGAGCGCCTGCCCCAGGCTCACGCGCCCCTGGACCTGCGCACGCTCTCGCAATTGAACTTCGAGCAGCCGGACGAGCGCCGGTTTCCCCTGTTGGCGCTGGCGCGCTCGGCCGGTGCGGCCGGTGGCACGGCCCCCGCCACCCTCTGCGGCGCCGACGACGCGGCCACGGCCTGGTTTATCGAGGGCAGTGGCCGCTTCGGCGCCATGACCGACGCCGTCCAGGCCGCCATGGATGCCCTACCGCCTGCGCCGCTCGACCACCTGGATATAGCCCTGGCGGCGCATCGCCGCGGATTTGAGTTCGTACGGGCGCGACTGGCTGACGCGTGAACCCGCTCGCGGCCCTCCTCAACAGCGAGGCGGGCCTGCTGGTCACGCTTCCGTTGGCGCTGGCCGTCCTGAGCGTCATCGTCTTTGTCCACGAGCTCGGCCACTTCGTCGCCGCTCGGCGCTTCGGCGTCCACGTCAAGGAATTCGCCATCGGCTTCCCCCCGCGCCTGAAATCGGTGTTCCGTGGCGGCAACGCCTACCCGGCGGTTCGGCTGACGGATGCCCCGATCGAGATCAGCGGCCGCCTGGTTCGCCTCTGGAGCGGTGACCCAGCGTCGAACCTTGCCAGGACTGTCGTCGTGCTTGACGGTGAGAGTTCCTACCTGAGGGCCGACGCCGCCCACGCCGCCGCCAACTCGGCGTCTGGCCTCGTGGTCGCCGGGCTCCAGTCCGTCCAAGACGCGATTGAACTTGCAAAAATGCCCATCCCCGTATTGGCCGTCGGCCGCGATGACGCCGCGGCCATGCTGGCCGACGCCGCCGGCCGCGAAGCTGCCATACAGACCAGCCGCAACCAGGCTGGCGCCGAGGAGACGTGCATACGCATCGGCGCCACCCGCTTCGCCCTCAACGTGGTGCCCCTGGGTGGCTACGTCCGCATGACCGGTGAGAACGACGAGTTCGACGCGCCGGGGAGCTTCACCACGCGTCCGGCCTGGCAACGCGGGCTCATCCTCCTGGCCGGTCCCCTGATGAACGTGTTGCTCACGCCCTTGCTCTTCGTTGTCGCGGCCATGATTGCCGACGTGACTGGCAGCGTCGTCGCCGATGTCGTCCCTGACTCGCCTGCGGCTCGGGCCGGTCTTCGGGAAGGCGATCAGCTGCTGCGCATCGGCGAGCGCGACATCGTCTCGCTGACCGATGTTCGAGACTCCGTGCAGGCCGCAGCCGGCCGCGAGGTGACCATTGTCGTCCGTCGGCAGGAGACCGAACTCGCCCTCGTCGCCACGCCGCGTCTCAGTCCACCGCCCGGACAGGGCGCGCTCGGCATTCGCATGCGGGCCACCCTCGGACCGGCGCCCATTCACGTGGCCGTCCCGCGTGCCTTTCAACGCACCTGGGACGCGCTGCTCCTGCTGCCTCGGGTGATTGGCGAGGCCATGGCTGGCACTCAGCAACTGGAGCTGGCTGGACCGGTTGGCATCGTCCAGACCGTTGGGATCGCCGCCCAGCAAGGTCCCGAAATCGTCTTCATCCTCGCCGCATTTCTCAGCGCCCAGATTGGCTTACTCAACCTGATGCCCTGGCCCGGGCTGGACGGCGGACGCCTGGTCTTCGTGCTGTTTGAACTCCTCACCGGTCGCCGCGTGCCGCCCCGCCGCGAAGCGGCCTTCCACTTCGTTGGCATCGTGGTGCTCCTCACGCTGGTCGTGTTCATCACCGTCGGCGACGTGCAACGCATTGCCGGGACCTGAGGGCCAATCGCAATAGAGCGCACCGGCCCACGGTTCGCGACGGAGGCGACACAAGATGAATGCGGGTAGGCAGATCGGTCTGGGCATCGCGCTCGGTGCTGGCGTCGGCACGGGCCTCGGCGCGCTATTGGGCAATGTCGGCGTCGGCGTAGCCATCGGCGTTGCCGTAGGTGTAGCGCTAAGCGCCGGTTGGCGCCGAAGCCGCCCTGAAGGCTAACGCCAATACCTCCGCGACAACCCGGCCCATTGCGAGCGATCCCCGGGGCGTGCCCACGGGATCGACTGCGCCGCGGCCGGTCTTACGGGCGAATAAAGCGGTCGGCGTTCACATCAGTGCGGTAAGCGCCGCCGCCACGCTCATCCGCCAGCCACCTGGAAACTGATCTGATGCCAGCCCTCGGCGCCGTTCGGCGCTGGTGGCCTGGGACCTTCGGGTTGCGTTGCGCCGCTGGCGTCGGTCGCGCGCACCCGGGCCACGTGCGTGCCGGGCGTCGCCTCCCACTCGTGCACCCACTGCACCCACGTGTGCTTGCTGATCGGCAGAGCCAGCCGCGCCTCCTGCCAGTCGCCGCCGTCAATCTGGACCTCGACTTTGCTGATGCCGCGGTTCTGTGCCCAGGCCACACCGGCAATCGGCTGTCGTCCGGGACTGATGCCGGTCGATCCCGGTCTCGGAACGTCAATGCGGGACTGCGTCTTGACCGGACCTTGCTTCGACCAACCGCGCGGAATCCAGTAGCCGTTGAATCCGTCCCACGTGGTGACTTCAATCTCTTGCAGCCACTTGGTGGCGGAAACGTAACCGTAGAGGCCCGACACGATCAGTCGCGCCGGAAAGCCATGCTGGAACGGCAGCGGCTCACCGTTCATCCCCACCGCCACCAGCGCCGGACGCCCGTCGAACGCCACCTCGCGCGGGAATCCGACCGTAAAGCCGTCAACTGACCGTCCCACGATTTGGGTGCCTTCGGGCTTTAGCCCCGCATGATTCAGCAAGTGCCATATCGGCACGCCCTGCCACCTGGCATTGCCGATCAACTCGCCGCCCACTTGGTTGGAGACACAGCACAGCGTGATGAACTCCTCAAATGCCGAAAGCCCCAGCAACTCGGCGAAGGAAATGCTGTAGGGACGCTCCACCAGGCCTGTGATATTCAATTGCCAGGTATTGACGTCCACGCGTGGAATCGAGAACGCGGTGTCAATCCGGTAGAAGTTGTTGTTGGGCGTCACGAGTGGCGATATCCCGTCCACCCCAACCGTTGTCGTTGTCAGCGGCGCCGGTGTGGGCTCGGGCGTCGGCTCCGGTGTTGGTTCGGGGGTCGGTTCCGGTGTGGGCTCGGGCGTCGGCTCGGGCGTCGGCTCGGGGGTCGGTTCCGGGGTTCGCTCGGGCGTGGGTTGGGGGGTGGGCTCCGGCGTCGCCGCCGGCGTGGCTTCCGGCGTAGCGGCCGTGGGAGCTGCCGTGACGGTGGGCGACGGAGCCGCCGCCACCGTCGGAGCTGACGTGGGCGTGGCCGTCTCGGCGGCGCTGGCCACGGTCACAGGCGTGGCTTCCGGCGTAGCGGTCTTAGCGGCCGTGGGAGGCGCCGTGGCGGTGGGCGACGGGGTCGTCGCGACCGTCGGAGCCGCCGTCGGGGTGGCCGTTTCGGCGGCGCTGGCTACGGTCACAGGGGTAGCCTCCGGCGTAGCGGTCGGGGCGGCCGTGGGAGGTGCCGTGGCGG
>JAPPFO010000016.1 GCA_028875175.1 Chloroflexota bacterium
GCGGCGCGCCAGGATCTCGCGTGGCGCGCCGCAGGGCGTTGCGCAGGCGCTGAATCTCCGCTTCGTAGCGCTGCCGCATTTCCCGCAGGTCCTGCTGGTGCTCCAGCGCCTGCCGCTGGTAGCGGTCGCGCATGTTCAGCACCACCTCCACCCCCGCCAGGTTCACCCCCAGCTCGGAGGTCAACCGCTGGATCAGCCGCACCCGCTCGATGTCCTCCTGCGAGAACATGCGCACGTTGCCCGGCGAGCGGCTCGGCGACACCAGGCCGATGCGCTCGTAGTGGCGCAGCGTCTGCGGATGCACTTCCGTGATCTCGGCCACCACGCCGATGAAATACGCCGGGCGTGACCTCAGGTCATCCGCGTCGCCGCCGTCGCTGTCGAACGCCACGTCAGCTCACCGCCGAAGGTGTGGGGACCTCGCCGCGAATCGCCGCCAGTTCCTGGAACAGCTCGCGTTCGCGCGCGCTCAGATTGCGCGGCAGGCGCACGTGGATTCGCACCAACATGTCCCCGCGCTCCCCGCCGCCGCGTCGCGGCAGGCCCTGGCCGCGCAACCGCAACCGGCGGCCGTTCTGCGTCTCCGGCGGTACGCGCACCGACAGCGACGAGCCCGACGGCGTCGGCACCTGCACCGACGTGCCCAGCACGGCCTCGGTCAGCCCGATTGAGACCTCCGTCTCCAGGTCGTCGCCCTTGCGCTTGAATCCCGGGTCATCGCCAATGCGTACTCGCAGGAACAGGTCGCCCCGCGAACCGTCGGCTCGCACCGCGCCTTCGCCCGCCACCCGCAGGCGCTGCCCGTCGCGCACGCCGCGCGGAATCGTCACGTCGATCCGCCGTTGCCGCACGCCGCCGTCCGGCGAGGGCACCCGCATCGTCAACGTCCGGCGGCCGCCGTTCAGCACCTCCGGCAGGCTGACCTGCAGCGTCTCCTCCACGTTCGCCTGCTGCGGCCGCTGCGGACGCCCGCGCCCGCCGAACAGCGCGTCGAAGAAATCGCTGAACCCCGACGCGCCGCCGCCGAACATGTCGCCAAACCCGTCCATCCGCACGCCGCTCTGCCGGAACGCCTCGTCGAAGGACCCGGTGCGACGCCAGTTCGATCCGAACCGGTCGTACTGCTGCCGCTTCGTCGGATCGCTCAACACCTCGTGCGCTTCGTTGATCTCCTTGAATCGCGCTTCCGCCGAGGCGTCGTCCGGATTCACATCCGGGTGATAGCGCCGCGCCAGCCGCCGGTAGGCCGACTTGATGTCGTCCGGCGACGCGTCCCGTGGAACACCCAGGGTCTGGTAGTAGTCCTTGTATTCCACGGGCGCCGCCTACATCCCGTCGTCCGAAACGGCCACTTCAACGCGCGCCGCGCGCAGCACGTCGTCGCCCCAGCGATAGCCCGCCTGCAGCTCGGCCGTGATCGTGCCCGCCGGCACGTCGGCGTCCGGCCGCGTGGCCACCGCTTCGTGCCAGCGCGGGTCGAACGCACCCTCCGCCTCGATCGGCCGCACGCCGCGCGCCGACAGCAGCGCCTCCAGCCGGGTGCGCATCAGCTGCACGCCCTCCCGCGCGCTGGCGGGGTCCGACCCGGCGTCCAGCGCCGCCAGCGTCCGGTCCAGGTCGTCCGCCACGCTCAGGATGTCGCGCAGCAGCGACGACTTCGCCTCCTGGATCAGGTCCTCCGTCGTGCGGTTCACCCGCTTGCGGAAGTTGTCCATCTCGGCGCGCAGGCGCAGCAGCTGGTCGTTGAGCGACGCCACCTCGGCCTCCAGCCCCGCTTCACGCTCGCCGGCGGCCGCGGCTTCGCCATCGTGTGGATCGGCGTTCATCGGGCGCTACTTCTCGTCCGCGGCTTCGAACTCCGCGTCCACCACGTCGTCGTCCGCCGGCGCCTCGTCCGCGCCTGGCGGTGGCTCGGCGCCGTCGGCGCCCGGCGCCGCCTGGTACATCTGCTCGCCCAGCTTCTGGGCCGCCGTCTGCAGCACCGCCGTGGCGCTGCGGATCGCCTCCAGGTCCTCGCCTTCCAGCGCCTTGCGCACGTCGGCGATCGCCCGCTCCGCCGCCTCCCGGTCGTCCGCCTCGATCTTGTCGCCGTTCTCGCTGATCAGGCGCTCTGTCTGGTACGCCAGGCTGTCGGCGTTGTTGCGCAGCTCGGCCTCCTCCAACTGCCGGCGGTCCTCCGCGGCGTGCTGCTCGGCCTCCTGCACCAGCGCGTCCACCTGTTCGTCGGAGAGATTCGTGCTGGCCGTGATCGTGATGCGCTGCTCCTTGGCCGTCGCCAGGTCCTTGGCCGACACGTTCACGATCCCGTTCGCGTCGATGTCGAACGTGACCTCGATCTGCGGTACGCCCCGCGGCGCCGACGGGATGCCCTCCAGCCGGAACCGGCCCAGCGTCGTGTTGTCCCGCGCCATCGGGCGCTCGCCCTGCAGCACGTGAATGTCCACCGCCGTCTGCCCGTCGTCGGCCGTCGAGAAGATCTCCGACTTGCTGGTCGGAATCGTGGTGTTGCGCGGAATCAGCGCCGTCAGCACGCCGCCCAGCGTTTCCACGCCCAGCGACAGCGGCGTCACGTCCAGCAACACCACGTCCTCGACCTCGCCCGCCAGCACGCCGCCCTGGATCGCGGCCCCGATGGCCACCACCTCGTCCGGGTTGACGCCCTGGTTGGGCTCCTTGCCGGTCAGCTCGCGCACCAGCGTCTGCACCGCCGGCATGCGCGTCGACCCGCCCACCAGCACCACTTCGTTGATCTCCGCTGCCCGGATGCCCGCGTCGCCCAGCGCCCGCCGGAACGGCTCCACGCAGCGCTGCGTCAGATCCTCCGTCAGCCGCTCGAACTCCGCCCGCGTCAGCGCCACGTCCAGGTGCTTGGGCCCTGTCTGGTCCGCCGTGATGAACGGCAGGCTGATCTGCGCCTGCGGCACCGACGAGAGCTCCTGCTTGGCCTTCTCCGAGGCCTCGATCAGTCGCTGCAGCGCCTGCGGGTCCTTGCGCAGATCGATGCCCTCGGCGCGCAGGAATTCCTCGGCCACGTGGTCCACCACCCGCCGGTCGTAGTCGTCGCCGCCCAGGTGCGTGTCCCCGTTGGTGGCCTTGACCTCGAACACGCCGTCGCCCACCTCCAGGATGGTCACGTCGAACGTGCCGCCGCCCAGGTCCCACACCAGGATCGTCTCGGCCCCGCGCTTGTCCAGCCCGTAGGCCAGCGCCGCCGCCGTCGGCTCGTTGATGATGCGCCGCACGTTCAGGCCGGCAATCTCGCCCGCGTTGCGCGTGGACTGCCGCTGCGAGTCGTTGAAATAGGCCGGCACCGTGATCACGGCGTCCGTCACGTCCTCGCCCAGGTACTTCTCCGCGTCGGCCTTCAGCTTCTGCAGTACCACGGCCGAGATCTCCTCGGGCGTCACCTCGCGGCCGCTCTCCGGGATCTTGATCAGCACCTCGCCCGCCCGGCCCTCGGTCACGTCGAACGTCACCGCGGCCGATTCGTCCCCCACTTCCGTGAGGCGGCGTCCAACGAACCGCTTCGAGGAGTTGATCGTGTTCTTGGGATTCATCACCGCCTGGCGGCGGGCCAGCTGCCCGACCAACCGCTGGCCGCCCTTGCCGTACGCCACCACCGATGGCGTCAGGCGGCTGCCCTCGGAGTTCGTGACCACGTTCGGGTCGCCGCCCTCCATCACCGCAACGACGGAGTTCGTCGTCCCCAGGTCAATCCCAATGATCTTGCTCGCCATCTGTTGCCTCCTAGGCTGATCCGGACGCGGTCGCCGGTCCCGTTTGTTCCGGCGCCGCGGCTTCGTTCATCAATACGGTCGAAAGCACGCTGTCCATGTCGTCCACCCACACGAAGCGAATCTGCCTGCGCACCCGCGCGGGGATGTCGTCCAGGTCCGGCCGGTTCTCCTCGGGCGCGATCACCGTGCGCAGGCCCGCCCGGTGCGCGGCCAGCACCTTCTCCTTCAGCCCGCCGATGGGCAACACCCGCCCCCGCAGGGTCACCTCGCCCGTCATCGCAATCTCGCGCCGCACCCGCCGGCCCGTCATGGCCGAAATGATCGCCGCGCCCATCGTGATCCCGGCCGAGGGCCCGTCCTTCGGCACGCCGCCGGCCGGCACGTGCACGTGCAGATCGCGTTCGGCAAACAGCCCCGCGTCCACGCCCAGCACGCCGGTGCGCGCCCGCGCGTAGGACAGCGCGGCCCGCGCCGATTCGCTCATCACGTCGCCCAGCTGCCCGGTCAGGCGCACCTTGCCGGCGCCCGCGATCCAGGCCGCTTCCACGTCCAGCACCTCGCCGCCCACCGGCGTCACCGCCAGGCCCGTGGCCACGCCCACCTCCGGCGTGCGCGACTCGTCTTCGGGTAGAAACTTGGCCGGTCCCAGGGCGGTCCGCACACGCCGCGGCGTCACCCGCGCGGCCGTGCGGTAGTTGGCCGCGATCCGCCGCGCCAATTTGCGGCACACCGCCGCCAGCTCGCGTTCCAGGTTGCGCACCCCCGCCTCGCGCGTGTAATGCCGGATCACCTCCCGCACCGCCCGGTCCGTGAACGTCACGCCGGCCTTCCGCAGGCCGTGGTTGCGGACCTGCCGCGGCAGCAGGAACCCCTGCGCGATCCGCACCTTCTCGTCTTCCGTGTAGCCGCTCAGCTCAATGACCTCCATCCGGTCGCGCAGCACCGGCGGAATGTCCTCGGCGGTATTCGCGGTCGTCACGAACAGCACGCGCGAGAGGTCGAACGGCACCTCCAGGTAATGGTCCGAAAAGCTGTGGTTGTACTCCGGGTCAAGCACCTCCAGCAGCGCCGACGAGGGGTCGCCCCGAAAGTCCCGTCCAATCTTGTCGATCTCGTCCAGCAGCATCACCGGGTTGCGCGAGCCCGCCCGCCGCAGGGCCTGGATGATGCGGCCCGGCAGCGCTCCCACGTAGGTGCGCCGGTGCCCGCGGATCTCCGCCTCGTCGCGCACTCCGCCCAGCGAGATGCGCACGAACTCGCGGCCCAGCGCTCGCGCGATCGAGCGGCCCAGGCTGGTCTTGCCCACCCCCGGCGGCCCCACGAAACAGACGATCGGGGTCCGGAACTTGGTTGAGATCGCCCGCACCGCCAGGAATTCCAGCACCCGATCCTTGGGCTTCTCCAATCCATAGTGGTCGCGGTCCAGCACCCGCCGCGCCCGCGCCAGGCTGCGGTGGTCGCGCGTCTCGTGCGCCCACGGCAGCGTCAGCAGCCAGTCCAGGTAGCCGCGGATCACGCCCACCTCGGGCGAGGTCGGCGGCGTGGCGTCCAGCCGGGAAATCTCCTGTCGCGCCTTCGCCGCCACGTCGTCCGGCAGGTCCGAGGCGTCCACCCGGTCGCTCAGGTCCTGCGCGTCGTCGGTCTGCGGGCTGGACATGCCCAGCTCGCGCTGGATCGCCCGCAGTTGCTCCCGCAGGTAGTAGTCCCGCTGCACCTTCTCGATGCCGTCCTGGATCTCCCCCTGGATCTTGTTGCGGATGTTCAGGATCTCGACTTGCTTGGCCAGGTAGCGCGCCACGAAGCGCAGCCGCTCGGTCAGGTCCAGCGACTCCAGCACCGTCTGCCGCTCGTGCGGCGACATGTCCGACGAGAAGGCCACGTAGTCCGCCAGCCAGCCCGGATCGGCGGCGCGCCGCGTCATGGCCACGGTCTCGGGCGCGAACATGTTCGTCTCCTCCGCCACGCCCTCCACGTGCGCCACCACCACGCGGCGCAGCGCTTCCAGCTCCAGCGACGGGCGGTATTCCACCGTCAGCGGCGTCACCCGCGCGTCGAAGTGCTCGCCCACGGGCGCGATGTCGTCCACCGTCGCCCGGTACTGGCCTTCCAGCAGCACCTGCACCCCGCCGTCCGGCATGCGCAGCCGGCGGATCACCCTGGCCGCCGTGCCCACCGAGCACAGCTGCTGCGGGTCCACGGTCTTGCGCGCCCGGCGCTGCGTCACCACCACCACCAGGTCGCCGCTGTCCGCCGCCGCCGCCAGCGCGTCCACCGAGACCGCCCGGCTGGCGTGCAGGGGCATGGTCAACTCCGGGTACGCCACCCAATCCGGCAGCGGCACCACCGGCAGGCGCATCGACTCGGGCCGCACCGAAACCACCGTGCGGCGCGGCGCGGCATTCCCGCCGGCGCGGCCCTCGGCGCCGGCGGATTCGGCGTCGGCGTGCATTGATCCAGTCATGTCACGAGGTATCGTAGATATTGAGTGAGTCACTGTCAAGTAATCTTACTTACTTCCAGTCAGTATCACCTCCGCGCCCTCCCGCCAACACACCCCGCACGGTCTCTCGAACCGGTATCGCCGCTGCCGGACGTTTCGTGGACGTTCTGACTCGCCGGCGCTGCCGCCGCCACCTTCGCCGCGGGGCATGCGTCGCAGTATTTCGCCCGGCACCAGCGGCGATACATCCGCAACAAGCCCTGCTGCGCCAGCGCCGATCCCAGGCCCCGCCGCTCCAGCCGCAGCGTCTCGGCCATGTAGCGCGTGTGCCGGTTCCAGCCCACCGATCCCAGCCCGGCCAGCACCGCGGCCGCCGCCGCCGCCAGCTCCGGCCGCTTCGACCAGCCGCCCAGCGCCGCCGTAAACGGCAGCACCGCGTTCACCAGCAACTCCAGGCTGCGCCCGCGCCCCACCAGCGCCGCCAGCGGACGCGCCGCCGGCCGCCCCACGTCCAGGTGCCGCGCCCAATAGTCGTCCGGCCCTACCTGTACTTGGAACCATCCCACCAGGTCCCGCCCGCGCTCGCTCGCGTGCGCGGCCAGCACCTGTCCCGCCACTCGCTCCGCCAGCGACCGCCGCGCCAGCGGCGCCGTGCTCAAC
>JAPPFO010000277.1:0-3363 GCA_028875175.1 Chloroflexota bacterium
CCGGGCATCCGGAATGGGATCCGCCGGCGACGCTGGCGGGCGAGCTACGCGACGCAGGCTACGAGACGCACCTGAGCGGCAAGCTGGACCTGCAACCGCCGCGGCGGCGCTTTGGGTTTGAGGCGATGGACCTGGCGAACAGCTCGCGCACCCTGGACAACGATTACCTGACGTGGCTGCGCGGCGAGGCGCCACCGCACCGCTGGGCCATGGCCCATGGGGCGCCCTCGAACGGCTGGATCGGGCGTCCGACGCATCTGCCGGAGGAGAAGACGCAGACGTTCTGGACGGTGTCGCGGGCGATCGACTTCCTGGAAACGCGCGATCCCACGGCGCCGTTTTTCCTGAACGTCTCGTTCATGGACCCGCATCCGCCGTTTACGCCGCCGGCGTTCTTCTTTGACCGCTACGAACGGATGGACCTGCCGGAACCGGTGATTGGGGACTGGGTTCCCGAGTTCCCGGGGCCGCGGCGGGGGATGGATCCGGAGCTCTCCGAGGACATGGAGCGATGGAGCCGTCGATTGCACCTGGACCCGGCGCCGATGCACCACTGCCGGGCGGGCTATTACGGCCTGGTGAATCACGTGGATATGCAGCTGAACCGGTTGTTCCAGTACATGCGGGACAAGGGCCTGCTGTATGACACGTTCATCATGTTCGTGTCGGATCACGGCGAGATGCTGGGCGATCACCACCTGTTTGCCAAGACGTGGCCATACGAGGCGTCGGTTCGGGTGCCGTTCCTGGCGCGGGCGCCGCGGTCGATGGGGTTTCCCAGCCAGGTGGAGGTGGCGGCGCCGGTGGGGCTGCAGGACGTGATGCCGACGCTGCTGGATGCGGCAGGCTGCGAGATTCCGGCATCGGTGACGGGCCGCAGCCTGCTGCCGTGGATGCGTGGAGAAACGCCGGCGTGGCGGGACGTGCTGCACGGGGAGCACGCGGGGCAGTACCGGGAGGCGGACGGCAATCACTGGATTGTGAACGCGCGGCATAAGTACATCTGGTTCAGCCAGACGGGGGAGGAGCACCTGTTTGACGTGGTGGAGGATCCGAATGAGGAGCGGGATCTGGCACCAGAGGCCGATCTTGGGCCTTGGCGACAGCGACTAGCGGAGGAGCTGGCGGATCGGCCGGAGGGGTTTAGCCGGGATGGTGGGCTGGTGGTTGGGCGGCCGCATGAGAGGTATGTGCCGGGGAGGAAGTAAGTGTGAGGAAGGCGTGAGCTGAGAGAAGTGAGGAGTGAGAAGGAGTGAAGCGGAGCGAAGGGGGGAAGGACAAGATTCCCTTCGACAGGCTCAGGGCAGGCTCTTTGCGGACGGCGGGATGACGGGGTGGACCCGCCGCTTGGTAGACCCGCGGACCCCTCACCGATTTCCGCCGAAGACGCCGGAATCTGCCTCTCCCCTTGGAGAGGGTGTAGAGCGGCGGACTGACTGCGGGGGTTGGGTGGTGGGGGGTGTGGTTCGACACGGTTCTCCGACGGACTCCGAACTGGCTCAGCACGAACGGGTAGGGGACGGTGGTTGCGCGGAAGACGGGCGGGTCGGGGACCCGCCCCTACGAAAGAGCGGAGCAGCGACGGACAGTTTCGGAGTTGCTGATGGAAGTTGCGCGGAAGACGGGCGGGTCAGAGACGCTGCCCCTACGAAAGAGGTGCGGGGTGCGTCCGCACGGCGGGTGCGTTCTCGGTTTAGAGTCTGTCGCGGGGGAGTCTCGAGCGTCGCATGGGGAAGGAGCAGTGGTGATGGGTGAGGGGCGGCCGAATGTGTTGTTGGTGGTGACGGATCAGCAGCGGGGGGATGCGCTGGGGTTGGATGGGCATGCGGTGCTGGAGACGCCGGCGATGGATTGGATTGGGGCTTCGGGGACGCATTTCCGGCGGGGGTATACGGAGTGCCCGTCGTGCGTTCCGGCTCGGCGGGTGCTGATGTCGGGGCAGGCGCCATCGGCGAACGGGATGGTGGGGATGACCGGGCATCCGGAATGGGATCCGCCGGCGACGCTGGCGGGCGAGCTACGCGACGCGGGCTATGAGACGCACCTGTGCGGGAAGCTGCACCTGCAGCCGACGCGGCGGCGCTTTGGCTTTGAGGCGATGGACCTAGCCGAGAGCTCGCGCGGCCGGGACAACGATTACCTGACGTGGTTGCGGGGCGAGGCGCCGCCGCACCGCTGGGCGATGGCGAACGGGGCGCCCTCGAACGGATGGATCGGACGTCCGACGCATCTGCCGGAGGAGAAGACGTTGGCGTTCTGGACGGTGTCGCGGGCGATCGATTTCCTGGAAACGCGCGATCCCACGGCGCCGTTTTTCCTGAATGTGTCGTTCATGGATCCGCATCCGCCGTTTACGCCGCCGGCGTTCTTCTTTGACCGCTACGAACGGATGGACCTGCCGGAACCGGTGATTGGGGACTGGGTTCCCGAGTTCCCGGGGCCGCGGCGGGGGATGGATCCGGAGCTCTCCGAGGACATGGAGCGATGGAGCCGTCGATTGCACCTGGACCCGGCGCCGATGCACCACTGCCGGGCGGGCTATTACGGCCTGGTGAATCACGTGGATATGCAGCTGAACCGGTTGTTCCAGTACATGCGGGACAAGGGCCTGCTGTATGACACGTTCATCATGTTCGTGTCGGATCACGGGGAGATGCTGGGGGATCACCACCTGTTCGCCAAGACGTGGCCATACGAGGCCTCGGTGCGGGTGCCGTTCCTGGCGCGGGCGCCGCGGTCGATGGGATTCCCCAGTGAAGTCGAGGTGGCGGCGCCGGTGGGTCTGCAGGACGTGATGCCGACGCTGCTGGATGCGGCGGGTTGCGAGATTCCGGAATCGGTGACGGGTCGCAGCGTGCTGCCGTGGATGCGCGGGGAAACGCCGGAGTGGCGCGACGTGCTGCACGGGGAGCACGCGGGGCAGTACCGGGAGGCGGACGGCAATCACTGGATTGTGAACGAGCGGCATAAGTACATCTGGTTCAGCCAGACGGGCGAGGAGCACTTGTTTGACGTGGTGGAGGATCCGAATGAGGAGCGGGATCTGGCTTCCGAAGCCGCTCTCGGCCCGTGGAGAGAGCGATTAGCCCAGGAGCTTTCGGATCGGCCGGAGGGGTTTAGCCGGGACGGTGGGCTGGTGGTTGGGCGGCCGCATGGGATGTTTGTTCCGGGGAAGGGGAGAGGTTAGAGGGGAGAGAATTGAGGGGGGAGTAAGACTGGATCCCGGCTGGGGACGACGGGATGACGGGGAGATCAATCCGTGGGTTGGAGAAGGTGGGCGGTGGGGAGGGTGGACATTTGGCGGTCAAGAGTTAGTGTTTCGAGGCCGGATTGGGCGTAGTCGTCGGCGATGAGGCGGTCGAA
>JAPPFO010000277.1:3373-6803 GCA_028875175.1 Chloroflexota bacterium
AAACGCCGGGGCCGGAGGTGGCGGCAGCGAGGGCGTCGAGTACGGTCCGGCCGTTGAGGGGGGCGACGAGGCCGCTGGTGAGGGTGGTGAGGAGCCCGGCGCGGGCTTCGGCCTTGGAGGCACCATAGTGGATCTGAAGGGTGACGTAGGCCTCCCCAATCACCTGGTTGGATGCCATCACCTGGGTGTCCTCCGCAGCAAGGGCGCTGAGCCGTTCGACGCAGAGGGCGAACAGTTCGGGAGGCTGGCCGGTGACCAGCCGGACGAGGACCGACGTATCAATCCCGATACTTGTACGGATCGTAGCCCTCATCGCGGAACTTGCGGATGTCGAAGGGTGGGGTGCCGGGTTTGATCTTGTCGGCGAGGGTTCCGAGCTTGGAGTAGTCGATCCGCTTGGGGCGCAGGAGGTATCCGTCGGGTCCTTCGAGCAGTTCCAGCCGGTCGCCGGGCCCCACGCCGAGTTTGTCCAACACGCGCTTGGGGAAGGTGACCTGACGCTTTGAGGTGATCTTGACGAGCATGGTTGTCTCCTTACGTCGATGTTAAGCGGGTAAGGCGGGCGGGGCAATGGGGGTGATGGAGGTGGTGTGGTTCGACACGGCACTTCGAAGACTGCGTGCTGGCTCGGCACGAACGGATTGGCGTCCCGTTGGCGGGATCAGGGCAGATTCTGCAACGAGGGCCGGGTGGCCCCACGGGCGGGCGTAACGAGCGTCGGGGTAAGGGGGCGACCTAGCGCGGGTCCCAGGCTGCGCGCAGCCTGGGCCACATGGCTGGGCCACATGGCGGCTGACCGCGAACGGTACGGCGGCGGGCGAGGTTGCGACTGGCTAGGTGGATGCGATTTCGGCGGCGAAGACGTCGATCAGGGGATCGTCGGTTTCGCGGAGCCAATTGACGATGCGTTCGCCCAGTTCGCGCCTAGTGGACTCGTAGTCCGGGTGGTCTATGAGGTTGGTGTGTTCGTGGGGGTCGGTGGCGAGGTGGTAGAGCTCGGAGCGGTCGCTGAGGTAGATGTTGAGTTTCCAGTCGCGGGTGCGGATGGATTTGATGGCCATGAGGCCGCGTTCGGCTTCGGAGCCCTGGCCGTAGAACTCGGCGTAGATGGCGTCGCGGGGGCCGGGCTGGCCGTGGGTTAGCAGGGCGGACTGGTCGAGGCCGGCGCCGCCGTCGACGGGGACGCCGGTGAGGGCACCGAGGGTTGCGGCGAAGTCGACGGTGGAGAAGAGGTCGGGGTGGGTGCGGCCGCCTTCAATATGGCCGGGCCAGTGGGCGATGAAGGGGATGGCGTAGACGTCTTCGTACATGTAGGGGCCTTTGTGGGCCATGCGGTGGGAGCCCATCATTTCGCCGTGGTCGGAGAGGAAGATGACGAGGGTGTTGCCGGTGAGGCCGCGCCGGTCGAGGCCTTGCAGGAGCCGGCCGACTTCGGTGTCGATGTGGGCGTTGAGGCCGTGGTAGTGGGCGATGTACTGACGCCACTGGTCGTCGGTCATGTAGGAGGTCCAGCGAACGCTGGCGGAGTCGCGCTGGAGGGCGGGTTTGTCCGAGAGGTCGTCGACCCAGGAGGGGACGAACCGAACGTCGTCGGGGGAGACGAGGTCGGCGAATTCGGGGGGCGGCAGGACGGGGGGATGGGGGTCCTTGATGGAGCAGCAGAAGAGCCAGGGGCGGGGGTCGGCGCTGTCGAGGAACTCCAGGGTCTGACTGACGGCCCAGGCGGTGCGGGTGTGTTCGGTCGGGATCTGGGTGGCCATGGAGGGCTGGGCATGATCGGTGCGGGCGGCGCGGGCCATGTTGGCGCGCTGATGCTCGTCGTGGAATAGCTGGTCCAGGCCGAGCTCTTCGAGGTACTGGACGTAGTAGTCGCGGCCGTCTTTCCAGTAGCGATAGGTTCGCCAGAAGTCGGTGAATCCGTGCTGGGGGGTCTCGTCGTTGCCCATGTGCCAGGGGCCGGTGTAGCCGAGGCGGTAGCCGGCGGCCTGGAAGGCCTGGCCGAGGGAAGGGACGGATTCGGGCAGGGCGGGCCGGTTGGCGAGAGGGCCGACGGGCGTCTGCCAGGTGATGGCGGCGTTGTTCATCATCAGCTGGTGCTGGTGGGGGTAGCGGCCGGTGAACATGGAGGCGCGGGCCGGGGCGCACTGGGGCTTGGGCACGTAGGCGTGGGCGAGCTTGACGCCACTTGCGGCCAGGCGGTCGATGTTGGGGGTGTGGGCGAGAGGATGGCCGTAGGCGCCAACGAAGTCGCGCTGGAGCTGGTCGCAGAGGAGGATGAGGACGTTGGGGCGGTACCTGGGTTGCGGCTGGCTGCTCAACGCTCGACTCTCAGCCAAGGACTCGATGCCTTGCGCGGTGGTTGCCCGAAAGACCCCTCACCCTACCTTCCCCTGTCCAGACCGGACACATGGTTTACAGACGTTCGGGGACATGGTTTACACATGTAGGCGGGGTTTTGCAGTGGTCTCCTTGGAGAGGGTGAAGAGCCACGGCCCGAAGGTTGTTGATTCCTCGGGTGGCGGGTGCGCTGAGACTGTTGGGTGCTGCTGGGCCCCTCATTCGGCAAGCTCCCCGGGGACGCCGGGATGAGGGGGATGTGTTCAGGCGGGGCGGGGTCGCGGGGGACCAGGCGGGTGCCAGGATTGACGTCAATCCCAGCGATGCAATCAGTTCATGCGCTGCTGGCAGTTCATGCAACGCTTACCGGGGTGGCGAGATAGGGATGCGTGCTCGTACGGGGTGCGACTCGACAGGCTCGGCAGGAAGGCTGGCGGCCCGGCTTGTTGGCTGCTGCCGGGTTTCCCTTTTCGGCAGGCTAAGGACAGGCTCTCCAAAGAACTTTGGCCCGGGTCGCCAGGCATGGGAGTGCGCCGTGACTGGTGGGTGGTGTGGTTGACGAGCTGACTGGCTCCTACGTGGATGACCTGCTCGCGCGGGGCCAGGTTCGTACGGCGGGGGTGGAGCGGGCGCTGAGGGCGGTGGGGCGGCATTGGTTTGTGGAGCGGTTTTGGGTTGGGGAGCGGGAGTACGAATGTGCGGTCGAGGGCGACGACGGGTGGGCGGAGGCGCTGGGGGTGGTGTATTCGGATCAGGCGCTGATTACGCGCCGGGACGACGAGGGGCAGCCGACGAGTTCGGCGTCACAGCCTTCGGTGGTGGCGATGATGCTGGAGGCGCTGGACCTGGAACCGGGGATGCGGGTGCTGGAGATCGGGGCTGGGACGGGGTACAACGCGGCGTTGATGGCCGAGATGGTGGGCGACGCGGGGCTGGTGACGACGATCGATATCGACGCGGACGTGGTGGCGCAGACGCGTCGACTGCTGGCGCGGGCGGGGTATGGCGCGGGGTTTCTGCCGGTGGGGGGGGGGGGGGGGGCGGGATGATGCGCGGCGGGGGCAGTCGCCTGACGCATGGCGCGGGCGGGCTG
>JAPPFO010000079.1 GCA_028875175.1 Chloroflexota bacterium
GGCTCGCCGCCGTGGTGATGGATTGCCTGGATCTTTCGCAAGGCGACGTGGTCATCCGTGCTGGTCTTCTCGACGTCGAAGTGGGGGTGTTGATGGTGCTGGGCCCAGGCCTCGAGCACGTCGACCGACGCTCGCAGGACGTCGAGATCGGCCGGCGCGATGGCGTCCTCGAGCACCAGGAATCCCTGGTCGTGGAAGGCCCCGACTTGTGATGCGGTCAGGCGATTGAGGGTGCGGGTCATTAGCACAGCGGTCCCCTCCAGTTCTGTACTCGACTCGGTGTTGGTCGACGCGTTCGATCAGAGTTCATTCTGAACGATCCGTAAAGGTGAATCCGTGCAGCCGGGCCTGGCCGTAGATCCAGAATCGCAGCTGCACGGGCTCGGCGACCGACGGCAGGTGCAGGGAGTCGGTCCAGCGGACCGGTCGTTCGGCGCCATCGGTGCAGAGGTGATGGCAATCGGCGCGCCCGAATCCTTCGATCTCCTCGCCGTCTGAACCAAGCACGGCGACGTCGATCCAGCTGCGGCCCGCCAGCGTCCGGCTCACGCTTGCAGAAAGATCAACTGCCCCAGCCGAGGGCTGGATCGGAATTGTCGTAACGATGGCCGGCATCTCGCGATCGCGGGACTCGAGTCCGGTGAAACCGTCGAGCGGGAGCGTGGCGAGTCCCATCTGGGCCGGGTAGATGCTTCCCACGCTCTGCGGCCATCCCACTTTTTTGGGCACGCGGTCGCCGAGCGGCCAGAGCGTCCAGGTCTCGGCCTGACCGGAGTAGTAGAGGCGAAGCTCAGAGCCGTACACGACCACGTCGCTTGAAGTCACGATGAAACCGCTGTCCCACCCGTGCCTGGCGCCGCGACGAATCACCGGCTCATGGGCGTTCACGCGCCGGAATACCTCGCCGTCCCGGCTGACGGCGAGCCGCACGTCTCCCACGTACGAACCGAGCAGCGGCTCGATCCACCCGAACTCGTAGAGCATGAAGTAGTAGCCCTTCCACGGGAAGACCGAGATGAAGTGGATTTGAAACTCCTCGCCATCGTCAGGGTCGATGATGGGGTTGTGGGTTGAGCGGGTCCACGTCCACGGGTCCGGGCCGAACGCCATGCCGCCCTTGCGGCTCGTCCACCCGCCGCGATCCGGCGACTTGGGCGCGGAGATCTGGCCGTAGCACTTGTAGCGGCGCTGTGGATCGGGGTCCTGGGGGTCATACAACACCTGGTGCACGTCGAACCACGCTTCAGGATCCGGGAGCCAGCGGTAGGCCCCATCCGGCGTGCGAGCGGATGTCAGGCAGGGTTTCCCCTCGCGCGTGAAGTGAATGCCGTCGGGCGAGTTCCAGATCTCCTTGTTCTCGTCTTCGTCCGGAAGGAAGAGCTTGTAGCGACGCTCAGGATTCGGATCAGCCACGTCTTTCAGGCAGGGGCCATTCGTCCGGCGCGGCGAATTGTCGACGAGCAGATTGTTCGCCCGAGAGCCCTTGTACTCGCAGATGCCAAGGTCCGGACGATCCCAGGCGATGCCATCCACGCTGGTGGCGTAGCCCGTGCGCGGTCGCTGGATGCCGGCCTCCTGGGCGTCAAGGCCCATGTACCAGCACTTGAACAGGCCATCGTCGGCATCCCAGAGCACTGTCCCCTGCCAGGGCGACGCCTGCATCGAGTCCCAGCGTCCGATCAGCCCGGAGGGGAGGACGGGATCGGCCGGGTGTTTCGTGGCGCCAGTCACGGCGAGGCGCGCGTTGTGCATCTCGGCCACCTCAAGCAGGTCGGCGAAGAGGACGCTGCGGCCTGGCGCATTCGACAGAGATACTGACGGCGGATAGGCGGCCGGCATCAGCGACGTCCGTCGCGCCGCGGAGAGGCACTATTCGGCCGTGCGCGTCGGGTCACACGACGCGCGCATTGCACGACCGGAAACTTGGCACAGGTTCGGCGGATTTCGTCGGCGGCGTACATGCGCCGGGCCCTGCGATCCAGGACTTCTGCGTATTCGTCGACGACCGGCTGGAGGTCCTCACCAGGACCGAGGACGTCCCTGGCAACCACGTAGCCCTCGCGCCGGACGTGACCGAGATGCTCGACTGCGAGGCTCATTATTTCGATGTCGAAGGGAAGAAGCCTCGTCGGCGGATTCTAGTCTGCTCTGGCGAGTGAGTACATCGCCTCGTACGTGAAGCCTCCGGGGCCCGGGTCGCCGACTTGGCCTGCCGGGTGGTCGTGGGGGTTTCTGGTCTATCCCAGCCGCTACAGTGCATCTGCAGATTCAACGCGGTGTAATGACATGCCGGTGCTGAGTAAGCGCGACCTGGCGTTTTGGGACGAACACGGGTACGTGGTGCTGCCCAACGCGGTGCCGAAGCATCAACTTGCGACGCTGGTTGGCGCCATCTGGGATTTCCTGGAGATGGACCCGGACAGCCCGGACGACTGGTACAAGTGGGCGCCGTATGACCGGAACGATCCGCAAACGCCGATTTCCGCGGCCGGCATGGTGTCGATGTATCAGCACCAGGCCCTGTGGGACAACCGGCAGTACCCGCGGGTGCATGAAGCCTTCGCGCAGATCTTTGGCAGCGAGCGGCTGTGGGTCTCGCTCGACCGAGTGAATATGAAGCCGCCGGTGCGAGCCGACCAGCCGGAGTGGGGTCATACGGGGATGATTCACTGGGACGTGGACACGTCGCGCCCGACGATTCCATTCGGGGTGCAGGGGGTGCTCTACCTGACTGACACGTCGGAGAACCAGGGCGGCTTCCAGTGCGTGCCAGGCTTCCACCGGGCCTTTGACGCATGGGTGAAGACGCAGCCAGCCGACCGCGATCCCTGGAACCCCGCCCTGGATGGGCTCGAGGTCAAGCCCATTGCCGGCAAGGCAGGCGACTTGATTATCTGGGACCGCATGCTGGCGCACGGCAACGGACACAACAGGTCCCACAGGCCGCGCCTGGCCCAGTACATCACCATGCAGCCGGCGGAAGACGACGAGGAGTTGCGGCAGCTGCGCATCGAGTCGTGGCGGGAGCGCCGGCCGGCCAGGTCGCCGAACGGCGGATCCGGTTGGCCACGGGATCCTCGCGACAGGGAGCATCAGACGCAGTCGCCGGCCGTCCTGACCGACCTGGGCAGAAAACTCCTGGGCCTGGATGCTTGGGACTGACGCTGCAGACAAGGGGCGGCATTCGCAGGCGGACGCTTGAGCCGTGCCGGTCGCGAACCGGGCTGCGGCACCGCATCAGATCGGGCTCCAGCGCCCTGTGACTTCGGAGGATCCGATGGGTCGATCAATCCTCGAGCGTGCCGAGCACTTCATTTGGAAAAACGCCCGGCTGGTGGAGCGGCGGCTGTTTGAGTTTCACTTCAAGGACGGCTCGCCAGCTGCAGTCGTGGACGCGCTGCGCCCCTATCAGAACGCCGATGGTGGATTCGGCAACGCCCTTGAACCGGACATTCGCTGTCCCGATAGTCAGCCCGTGCCGGTGCAGCACGCGCTCGAGCTTCTCAGCACCGTTGGGTTCGACCGCGAGATGGTGAGGGATGCCAGTGACTACCTGCTGACCATCACGACCCCGGAAGGCGGCGTGCCGTGGCTCTTGCCTTCCGCGCTGAAGTACCCGCGGGCGCCGTGGTGGAAGACCGGCGACGCGCCCGCCGCATCCGTCAATCCAACGGCCGCCATTGCCGGACTACTGCACCAGAACGGTTTTCGACACGAATGGCTGGAAGCCGCCACGAGGTATTGCTGGGCCAAGATCGCCGAGCTGGAGCTCACGGATCCTCACGATGCCGGCGTGGTGCTGACGTTCCTCTACAACGTCCCCGATCGTGCAAGGGCCGACGCGGAGCTGGCGCGCGTGACCGGCCTGCTGCTCTCGAGCGACCTGGTTGCGGATGTCAATGCGGAAGGCTATGTCTTCAAACCGCTTGACTGGGCGCCCACGCCCGATCATCCGCTGCGAGACCACGTCGCACCGGAGAACGTCGCCGCGAATCTGGACCTGCTCGTGGCGGGTCAGCAGCCGGATGGCGGATGGAATATTTCATGGGAGCCGCTAAGCCGCGCTTGTGAGCTGGAGTGGCGCGGCAGCGTCACCATCGACGCCCTGTTGACGCTGCGGGCCAACGGACGGCTCGACGCGTAGCCGCCCCGCCTCCCGGCAGGCAGTCACTCAGCTGAGATCATCGGTGGTCTTGCCGAGCAACCGTTTGCAGGGGCCTTGACGTCTGACGCGATTTGGAATGCCATATCCGGCACTCTTGGCTCGACGACCCGTCGACGCGCGGGCTAGCTGCCGGCGGCCCGCCGAGCGGCATCGAGGGCGGCGAATGATTGTTCGGCCGCGGCCCAGGGATCGTAGTCGGGCCGTCGCCAGATCATGGCGCTGACCTCGGCGGTGACGGGAATGGTTGAGTCGTGCTCCGCCAGGATCCGAAAGTACGCGCCAAGGTCCAGGCTCCCCTCGCCGGGAAGCTGAAAGACAACCTCACCGTCGGCGTCGATGAAGCCGTCCTTGACGTGGATGTGCACGGCATACGGCAGACATGCCTCGATGCAGTGGCGCAAATCCATCTTCTGCACGTGAAAGTGGCTCATATCAAAGTTGAGCCGTAGCGCGGGATGGTTGGTCTGCTGCATGAGCCAGACGGCCTTTTCGGGGCTGTCCAACGGATTTCCGACGTGCGGCTCGACAGCCAGGATCACCCCGTGGTCCTGCGCGATGTCCGCCAGCGCCAGCAGACGGTCGGCGATGCGCACGCGGCCGCTGTCCCAGGGCGGACCGTCGTGCCCAATGGGCGAGCTGAGAACCGACGGGTCATCCGAAAACGAGAGATCGCGGGCCAGTTGGCAGACGGCGCGAAACTCGGCGTCGACATCCTGTGCACCGTCGCCTTCCTCGCACAGCGGTAACAAGGCCATGAGCGCGGGCGACTCGAAACCCTGCTCCTGAATCGCGTTTGACAGCCGGCTCCGATCGTCACGGTTCAGGCGCGCCGGCGCGGTGGGCCAGCCCTCGCCGGCCAGGATCTCAATGGCCTCGAATCCGATCCGACGCAGGCGCGGCAGGGTCTGGAAGACATCCACATCGCGAAAGGCATAGGTCCCCGCGCCCAGCTTGATGCGGCTCATGCGTCTTGTGTCCCGAGCATGCGCTGGCGCTCGGCCTTCAACAGCTCGATCCAGTGCCTCATGTACCGGCCGTGGTCGTGCCAGGTGCGGCCTGAGACCAGGTTGCGGTCGATTGCCCAGGTTTCCTCGGAGTAGATTCCGCCGCAGACTTCCAGATCGAACCTGCACTTGGGGACACAGGCCATCGTGCGCCCCTCCACGACGCCCGCATAGGCCGGGATTTCCACGCCGTGGCAGACGGAGGCCGCCGGCTTGTCGTGCTCGAAGAAGTAGCGCGTGATGCGGACTAGGTCGGGGTCGTAGCGGATGTACTCGGGCGCCCGTCCGCCGGAGAAGAAGATTCCGACGTAAGCCTCGGGCTGCACGTCGGCGAAGGCCACGTCGGCCTGGATGGTGTAGCCCTCGTACTCGCGCGTGATTTCCCAGCCGGTTTGGGGAATCTCGTGCAGAACCATCTGGTAGCGGCGCTTCCGGGGCGCGGCGACCACCGCACGAAAGCCGTCCTCCTGCAGCCGCAGGATTGGGTAGAGCGTGTCCACCGTCTCGGTGGCGTCGCCCACGATGATCAGAACGCCATCCGCCTCCGTCGCCATGTCTGCCGCCTCCGGGGCATCTGAATGCGCCACGGTTGCCCGCAGGGTACATGGCGAGCCTGAGCGTCACGGATCGTGGAGTTGGGCCAGGTTCCGTAGTCAGTGCACTCAATAGAATGATCGGTCGCGGGCGGATCGCGGCCAGCTGGCAAGGTGACATGAGGCTCAGTCGCTGGACGCGAATAGTCTTGATCGCTCTGTGCGGGATGCTGGCGATTGCGTGCGGCGAGGATGCCGCGTCAGAGCCAGGCCGCGAGGCAGCCATCGCCAACACTGAACAGGCCAGCTCGGAAGAGCCGTTTGTGATTGGGGCGCTGGACTCGCTGACGGGGGTTGGGGAGTCGTACGGGGTTCCGCTGTCGCGGTCCAAGCTGCTGGCGGTGGAGGAGATCAACGCGGCGGGCGGCATCAACGGGCGGATGCTGAAGCTGGTGATCGAGGACTCCAAGTGCACGTCCACGGATGCGATTGCCGCGTACCAGCGGCTGACCGACGTGGAGGGCATCAAGATCGTCCTGGGAGCGACCTGCAGCGGGGCCACCCTGGGGGTTGCTCCGCTGGCGGAGAAAGACGGCGTGATCCTGTTTTCGCCGTCGTCGACGAGCCCCGACATCACGCACGCCGGCGATTACGTCTTCCGGACGGCCATCAGTTCGGAGAAGGCGGGCACGGACGTGGGCAACCTGCTGTGGGCCGACGGCGTTCGGTCGATCGTCACGATCAGCGAGGCCACGGACTACGCGGAGGGAAGTCGCCGCGCGGCCGTGGCGCAGTTCGAGCAGCTGGGGGGCACCGTGGCGGCGGCGGAGAGCTATCCCTCGGACGCGATCGACTTTCGTAGTCAACTCGCAAAGCTGCTGCGCGTCAGCGCCGACGCAATGTTCCTGGCCGCGCAAGGCGAGATCTCCGGCGGCACCATCGTCAAGCAGGCCCGCGAACTGGGCTACGACGGTCCCATCTAC
>JAPPFO010000133.1:0-381 GCA_028875175.1 Chloroflexota bacterium
CGGCTCTGTTCTCGAGACGTTCCAACCCGCCTTTGGCCGTGCCGAGACGATCCTGACGCCAGGTGGGACTATCGTGCTGCTGCTGGTCAAGAACCCGACCGGCGCCAACCAGACGCTTGACCTGTTGCGCTCCGAGCCCGATGCGCTGGATACGCTGGTGCTGCTCAACGACGGCGTGGCCGATGGCGAGGACGTGTCGTGGATCTGGGACGTGGAGTTCGAGCGCCTGTCTCCACGCCGGCTCGTCGTTGGCGGGCGCCGCGCCGAGGACCTGGCACTTCGCCTGAAGTACGCCGGCGTGGCTCCGGCTGTCGACCGGACGCTGGTTTGCCCGGGCGTTGGGCCGGCTCTCGACGCCGCGCAGGCGTCGGAGCCGGGCGG
>JAPPFO010000133.1:391-6649 GCA_028875175.1 Chloroflexota bacterium
CGCCTTACTTCCGCGGGGGGGGCTCGGGGTGCCGCCGGGCGGGGGTTTGGCCGGGGGGTGGGGCGGGCTCGCCCCGCCGGGGGGGGGGGGGCGCGGGGCGGCCAGTCTCGCCGGCTGATCGTGCTGGCGACGTACACCGCCATGCTTGACCTGCGCGCAGTCTGCACCCGCCGCGGATGGGTCGACCCGTACTGGAGAGCGGCCACATGACGGTTTCTGGTCCGGCGCTGCGGATAGCCTATTTGTATCCCGATCTGATGAATCTCTACGCGGACCGTGGCAACGTGACCTGCCTGGAGCGACGCTGCACCTGGCGCGGCATCACGCCACTGGTTGAACGGTTGGAGTGGAATGACCGGCTGGCCGAGCCTGCCGACCTATACGTGATTGGCGGCGGGCAGGACCGCCAGCAGCAACTGGCAAGCCAGGGTCTCACCACCAGCAACGCCGATCAGATCCTGTCCGGCCTCGGTGACGGCGCGGCGATGCTGGCGGTTTGCGGGGGCTATCAGCTGATGGCCCACTGCTATCGCGCCGCCGACGGCTCGGAACTGGCGGGGCTGGGGGTGTTTGACGCCGAGACGGTGCATCCGGGTTCCGACGTGCCGCGCTGCATCGGGAACGTAGTCTGCGACTGGAACGGCTCCCGGCTGGTCGGTTTCGAAAACCACGGCGGGCGCACGTTTCTTGGTTCGAACGCGCTGCCGCTGGCGCGAGTCGTGCGCGGGCATGGCAACAACTCGGAGGACGGCACGGAAGGGGCGGTGGCGGGCAATGCCATCGGCACCTATCTTCACGGGTCTGTGCTGCCCAAGAACCCCCACCTGGCCGATGAAATCATTCGGACCGCGCTCGCTCGCACCGCCCCAGGTTTCGATCTTGCGCCGCTGGACGATGCCGCTGAGTGGGCGGCTCATCAGGCCGCCCTGCGCGTTGCGGGATTGCGCTGACGTCTCGCGGCGGAGTTGACCAGGGCGCATCTCACGTGAAATCCGTCCGCCCCGGCTGGTCGCGTCGAAGTCTGGTCATTCCCGCCGCGCTCGCGCTGGCTGGTGGCGCGGCGGCGTCGGCCTGGCGGCTGATCAGCCCGCCGCCTTCTCGTGCATTTGGTGGGCTGGTGCGCGCCGGCCGACCGCAGGACTATGCCGTTGGCGATGTCAAGACCTGGGCCGACGGCCGCTTCTATTTGGCGCGCGGCCCCAGCGGCTTTGTGGCGCTGTACCGGCAGTGCCCGCATCTGCGCTGCACCATTCCGCCGCCGGTCGACGGCATCTTTGAGTGCAAGTGCCACTTGTCGCGATTCGGGCTGACCGGCGAGCTGTTGCGGGGGCCGGCGCAGCGGCCGATGGACCGCTTTCCGATCCGGCTGGTTAACGGCGAGCTCGTTGTGACGACCGGTGAGGCATGGGTGATCCGGCGGACCGAGTACAGCGACAGAGACGCCTTCGATCCCGGCCCCGTGGCATGATGCGGCCCGTCACCAATCGTCAGGGAGGCCAGCTATGAAGCATCCGTCCTACGACGCGTCCTGCGGCATCTGCCACTCCAACGCCGGCGAAGAAGAATCTGCGGGCGGAGTGATCTTTGAGAACGACTTGTGGCTCATCCGGCACACCGGAGCGCCGTTTCCCCTGGCTGGCTGGCTTCTCCTGCAGCCGCAGCGCCACGTGCAGGGGCCCGCGCGATTCAACGACGCCGAAGCGACGAACTTCGGTCCGGCGCTTCGGCATTTCATGCGGACGCTGGAAGAGGTTACCGGGGCTGAGCGGAGCTATGTGGTGGCGTATGGCGAGAGCGTTCCGCACATGCACGCCCACATCATTCCCCGCTACGCGGACCTGCCCGCCCCGGATGTGGCCTGGGGTCTCGCGGACCGCTTCCGCGCAATTGGCGACGGGACTCGCGAAGGGATCCCCGAGGCCGAGGTGATGGCCACAATCGAAGCCTATCGGGCGGCGCTGGCCGCGAACCCGCCGCCGAGCTAGGCCTCGACCGGGGCAAACGCTGCCAGTAGGTCCGCGTCGGTTTCGCGCGGCCTGGTGATGCGGGCTTCGCCGTCGCGCACGAGCACGGTGGCCGGACGGCCGACCAGGTTGTAGTTGCTGGCCATGGACATGTGATAGGCGCCGGCGGCGGGGACCGCCAGCACGTCACCGCGCCGCAACGACGGCAGCTCGATGTCGCGCAGCAGCACGTCGCCGGATTCGCAGTAGCGCCCGGCCACCGTGACGAGCTGTTGCGAGCCGTCCGGCGGCCGGTTGGCGATCAAGGCGCGGTACTGGGCGCCGTAGAGGGCGGGGCGAATGTTGTCGGCCATGCCGCCGTCCACGGACACGTAGGTGCGAACGCCCGGAATCTCCTTGATCGTGCCGACTCGATAGAGGGCCACGCCGGCGCGCGCGACGATGGAGCGCCCGGGTTCGATGAGCAGCCGCGGTTCGGGGTCCAGGCGGCGCGCCCGCAGGGTGGCGGCGATGACCTCAACAAACGAGCCAGCTGCGGGGGGATCGTCGGCTTCGCTGTAGCTGACGCCAAAGCCGCCGCCGGGGCTGATGTCACGCAGAACCAGACCGTGGCGGTCGGACATCTCGGCCGCGAAGTCGAGCACGATGCCCAGGCTGTCGGCATAGGGCTCGACGTCGAGGACTTGCGAGCCGATGTGGGCGTGCAAGCCGGTCAAGTCGATCGAGTCAGAGGCCTGAGCCCGCGCCACCGCTTCTTCCGCGGCGCCGGAGTGGAGTTGCAGGCCGAATTTGCTGTCGATCGCCCCGGTGCGGATGTACTCGTGGGTATGAGCTTCCACGCCGGGGGTGATGCGCAGGATGACCGGAGCAGGCGGGCCTGTGCGTTGCGCCGCGATTGCGGCGATCAGATCGAGTTCATCGAGGCTGTCCACGACGATGCGTCCGACGCCGACGTCAAGTGCGTATTCAATCTCTTCGGGCAGCTTGTTGTTTCCGTGAAAGACGATGCGTTCGGCTGGCATGCCGCCGGCCAGCGCCACGCAAATCTCGCCACTCGAGACGGCGTCAGCGCCGAGGCCTTCTTCCGCAACTATGCCCGCGATAGTGGGATCGAGGTGGGCCTTGGAGGCGTAGAGGGCGAGGCTGTTGGCGTATTCGCGCGCCAGTGGCTGGGCGTAGGCCCGGCACTGGGCGCGTAGGGTGGCTTCGTCGAATGCGTAGAGCGGCGTGCCGTGCGCGTCGATCAGATGGTCGACAGGAGCGCCGCCGAGCACGAGCACGCCGCGCGAGTCACGGCGGGCCCCGTGTGGAAAGACCTCGGTGAGGAGCGTGTGTTCAGCAGTGCTCACGGCAGCTAGCTCAGAGGCGCGGGATGGGCGGCCAGAGCGTCCTCAATGAGAGCGGTGCCGAGGCCGGGGGTGGTGGGGGTTTGCATCCAGCCGTGGTTGATGTTGGGAGAATCGCTGACCAGGTCGTCGCGCCAGGGGGCGGAGTCGACGTCGGTTTCCATGATGCGCAGGTTGCTTACGGACGCGGCCACGTGGGCGCACATGAAGGTGGAGACGTGGCTGTAGTAGTTGTGCGGGGCCACGCAGACCTCGTGGGCGGCGGCCATTTCGGCGATGTGCAGGGATTGCGCGATGCCGTTCCAGGCCACGTCGATCATGGCGACGTCCATGGCGCCTGCCTGGAAGAAGCGCGCGTAGTCGTGGACCGCGGTCAGGTTCTCGGCTGAGCAGAGCGGGGTGCGAATGGAGCGGCGGACGTGCGCCAGCGCCTCGGGGTCGTAGCTGTCGTATTCGATCCAAAAGAGCTCGTACGGGGCCAGGGCGTCGGCAATCTGGATGACGGCGGCGGGACGATAGCGAAAGTTCAGATCCAGGCAGATGTCGATGTCCGGGCCGACCGCCTCACGCATGGTCTCGATCTGGCGAACGATGATGGCCAGATCGCCGCGTTCCAGGTTGCCGTCGGTTGGGCGGGCGAAGTGGCCGGCCTCGGCGGGACAAAGCGGGTTGGTCTTGAGCGCGGTATAACCGCTGGCCACAACCTCGCGACCCAGGTCGGCAAAGTCCTCCCAGGTGTTGATAGGTGGGGTGCCCAGGACGCTCTGATGGGCCAGGCGGTAGCTGCCGCAGTGCGACCAGTAGAGACGGATGCTGTCGCGCGTGGGTCCGCCGAGCAGCTCGGTAATGGAGACGCCGTGGGCCTGGCCCTTGATGTCCCAGAGCGCGGCCTCGATGCCGGCCAGCGACTTGCGGGCCACGCCGCCGATGTTCTGGCGCATGCGAAAGGCCATGTCGGCGGTCAGCGCCAGGACTTGCCTCGGGTCCTTGCCCATGATCTCCGTGGCCAGGTCATGCACGCCGGCCGCCAGGGCGCGGGGCATCTGCCAGTCGCTGCACTCGCCATAGCCAACCAGCCCGCTGTCGGTCTCAACGCGGACGAAGGTCCAGGGCGACCAGCCGTTGGAGCACTGCAGGGGTTCGATGGAGACGATGCGCATGGGGTCCGCCTACCTGCTGCCTGTGGGGAGGTCGAGCATCTGAGTTTCGGTCATTCGCTGAACGCGCTGGCGACGGCAGTTTGGCAGGCGGGCATTCGGCCGTCGAACCGGCGGGTTACCACTCATGGCCGGACTCTCGAAGGCTGACGAAGCCGCCGGCGCCGCGGGCGACGACGATGTGGTCGAGCACCTTGATGCCGAGCAGGTTGCCGGCTTCGGCTGCGCGGCGGGTGAGGGCGACATCCTGGGGCGAGGGCGTGGGGTCGCCGCTGGGGTGGTTGTGGGCCAGGAGTAGCGCGGTGCAGCCGATGCGGACCGCCTCCTGAAACAGATCCGCCATGCGGGCGTTGACGGCGTTGACGGCGCCTTGGGCGACCTGGCGGACGCGCAGGACGCGGTGGCGCGTATCGAGCAGGACGACGACCAGGCGCTCGTCGCTGGCCTCGGTGAGGTGGCTGGCGAGGACGCGGGCGGCGTCGGCGGGGGTTTCGATGGCCGGGCGTTCGTCGAGCGCTTCGATTTGCAGGCGGCGGGCCAGTTCGAGGGCGGCCTTGATCTCGGCGGCCTTGGCCAGACCGACGCCGTGGACGGTGGTGAGCTCGTCAATGGTGGCGTCGGCCAGGCCGCGCAAGGAGGCGAATCTGGCCAGGAGGGACTGGGCGAGTTCGAGGGCGCTGCCCTGGGATGAGCCGGAGCGAAGGATGAGGGCGAGGAGTTCGTGGTCACTGAGGCTGGAGGTGCCGTCGCGGGCCAGGCGTTCGCGCGGTCGCCGGGACGCGTCGATCTCGCGGATGCGGACGCCGTAGCCCGGTGGAGGTTGCCGCCCGGTTTCCCCCGTCACCCGCCGCCGCCCGCGCGCAGGGCGCGGCCGGCGGTCTGGCGGTATTCGCGGGCGCGTTCGAGGATGAGGTGGCGGATTTCCTCGTCGGAGACGGCGCGGATGGGGCGGGCAGGGACGCCAAGGAGGAGGCGACGCTCGGAGAATTCCTTGCCCTCGCCGACGAGGGCGGCGGCGCCGACGATGGAGTGGCGGCGGATGTGGGCGCCGCTAAGGACGGTGGACTGGATGCCGATGAGGCATTCGTCCTCGATGGTGCAGGCATGGACCACGGCCATGTGGCCGACGGTGACGTCGGCGCCGATGACCAGGGGGAGTCCGGAGTCCACATGCAGGACGCAGCCGTCCTGGATGTTGGTGCCGGGGCCGATGTGGACGGGGGCGAGGTCGGCGCGGATGACGGTGTTGTACCAGACGCTGGCGTCGTCGCCGATGCGTACGTCGCCGATGAGCTGGGCACCGGGGGCCAGGAAGACGTTGCGGCCGATGGTGGGGACGATGCCGTTGGCGGCGTGGAGTTGGGGGCCGGGCGTGGCGGCGTCCATTTCCTGGAGGAGGGTTTCCTCCTGGAGCTGGCGGAGGTGGACTTCGTCGAGGGTGTCGGCGGGGCGGAGGAGCATGTAGAGGAGGGCGCCGAGGGGGCCGAGGCCGAGGACGAGGAGGGGGGCGAAGAGGCGGACGTAGATGTCCTGGGTGCGGCGGCGGATGTCCTGCCAGGCCCAGACGAAGGCGGCTGCCCAAACAGCGGCGCCGAAGGCGGCCAGCAAGGCAAGGACGATGGCGATGGCCTGGCCGATGGACTCCACGCGTTGGGCCTGTGGGGTGGGAGCAACTCCGAATTGTAGGCGGGAAATCGGGGGGTCTCGTGCGCGTAAGAGTTTTTTCCAAAAAACTCTTGAGGCTGCGCGGGGTGGTTTGGGGCGGGGCCGAGGCGGGTTGGGAGACGAGGA
>JAPPFO010000158.1 GCA_028875175.1 Chloroflexota bacterium
TGCTCGATCACGGTCGGCGGGCGCGCCCAGTCGACGATGTCCAGACCCGCGTGCGCATGGTCCATGAAGCGTTGCCAGATCGGCCCGGCGCCACGGACGCCGGTCACATCATCCATGGGGGTGCCGTCGGCGTTGCCGACCCACACGCCGGTTACCAGGTGCGGCGTAAAGCCAACCGTCAGTGCGTCGCGCGTGTTCTCGGTGGTTCCGGTTTTGACGGCGGCCGGACGGTCGGCCAGATCCAGCAGGTTGCGAACCTGCCCGAAGCCGACTTCGCGGGCGGCCCGATCGGAGAGGATGGACGTCATCAGGTAGGAGACATCGGGCGCAAGCACGCGGGCGCTGAGGGGAAGCCGCGCAAGCGCGAACGGCGACTGGTCCTCCGACAGCGAGCAGCCGTCGCCCAGCTGCTCGACGATCAGCCCGCGCGCATCGCGGATGCACAACACCGCCGACGGCGTCACGCGCCGGCCACCATTGGCCACGGTGGCGTAGGCGCCGGTCAGTTCGAGCAGCTGCACCTCGTTGGACCCCAGGGCTACGGCCGGGCCGATGCGGGATCGGTCCGTGAGGGACGTGATGCCAAGCCGGTTGGCGATATCCAGCGTGGCGTCAATGCCGGCGAACAACTGCGTGCGCACGGCCGGAATGTTGAGTGAACTGCCGAGCGCCGTGCGCAGGCTGACCGGGCCGCGGAACTTCCGGTCGTAGTTGCGCGGCCGGTAGGGCTCCTGGCCGGCGATAGGCACGGTGGTCGGAATATCCAGCAGCATGGTGGCGGGGCTGTAGCCCCGCTCCAGCGCGCTGGCATACGTGAACAGCTTGAACGCCGACCCCGGCTGCCGCAGCGACGTGGTGACGTTGACTTGGCCGTCGATGGCCTCGTCGTTGAAGTCCAGGCTGCCGACCATGGCCAGGATTTCCCCGGTGGCCGGGCGGACGGCGACCAGCGCCCCGTTGGTGACCTCGTGGTCCGCCAGGGACGCCACGTGTTCGCGGACCGTGGCGTCGGCCGCGGCCTGGAGGTCCAGGTCCAGCGTGGTGGTGATCTCCCAGCCCTGGCGGCTGATCTCGGGGCCATAGCGGTCCTGCAGGTCGCGGACCACGTAGTCCAGGAAGTGCGGGGCCGGGGAGCTTGTCTCCCGCGGCGGCGCGATCTGCACGTCCTCCTCCCGCGCCGCCACCACCGCCCCGGCCGGCGCCAGCCCGTGGCGGGCGATGGCCGCCAGCACCCGCAACTGCTCGCGCCGAGCGGCCTGGGGGTCCACGTGCGGGTTGTGCAGGGATGGGGCGGGTAAGAGGCCGACGAGCATGGCGGCCTCGGCCAGCGTGACGTCGGCCAGGTCCTTGTCGAAGTAGGTCTCGGCCGCCGCGGCTACCCCGTAGGTCAGGCCACCGTAGTGGTTCTGGTTCAGATAGAGGCCCAGGATCTCGTCCTTGGAGAACCGCTGGCTGATCTGCCAGGCCAGTACGGCCTCGCGCAGCTTGCGTTCATAGGTCTCCTCGGGCGTCAGCAGGGCGTTTTTAACGAGCTGCTGGGTGATGGTGCTGGCGCCGGACACGACTTCGCCGCCCCGCCAGTTATTCCAGAGCGCGCGGGCGATCGCGCGAATCTCCACGCCGGGGTTGTCGTAGAAGGTGGCGTCCTCGGCCGCGACCACGGCGATCTTGACGACCTGGGGGATGTCTTCGGGCGGCACCACCCGGCGGCGGCCCTCGCCCAGCAGTTCGCCCAGCGGTCGGCCGCGCCGATCGTGGATGGTGGTGGTCTGAAAGAGTTGGCCGCCGACCGTGGCGATCTCATCGACCGGCGGCAGGTCGGTCAGGAATGTGGCGGCGACGTTGAGCCCGATAGCCACGGCGGCGCCGGTGGCGATGACCGCGGCGACCACGACGGCGGCGACGCTGGCCAGCCCGGCGGCGACAAGGCTGAGCCACAACCAGATACGGCCGCCGCGCTTGCGCGGTCGGGCGATCAGGCGACTAGGCTTGCGCATGGCTGAGTCTGAACAAGGGCCGGGCGCCCTTCCGTCTGCATCTCCTCAAGGCTACGCCGCGGCCGCCGCCGCCGATCCGCCGGCGCGCCGGTCCCGCTGGCGACTGGCGGCGCAGGCGCTTGGCCTGGTGGGCGTGTTCGCCATTGCGATTCTTGCGGTGGTCTACGCGGACGTCCTGCGCGACCGGCTGGCGGGGGCGGGTTACGCGGCGGTCTTCGTGATTACCGCCGTCGGCGCGGCCACGCTGATCCTGCCGGCGCCCGCGGCCGTAAGCGTGGGCGCCTTTGCCGCCGCGCTGGACAGCATCTGGGCCGTTGGCCTGGTTGCCGCTACGGGCCAGATGGTGGGCGAGCTGGGCGGCTACTACGTGGGGTGGTCGGGCAAGGCGGCCCTGAGCCATGTGCGGGGCTACGCGCGTCTGAGTGGCTGGATGCAGCGGTACGGCGTCGTGACGCTGTTCGTGATGGCCGCGATTCCCAATCCGTTCTTCGATGTGGCCGGCATGATCGCCGGCGCCACCCGGATTGGGCTGGTGCGTTTCGTCCTGGCGTCGTGGCCTGGATTGGTGATCAAAAACCTTGCCTTCGCCTGGGCCGGGGTGGCCGGCCTGCAACTGTTGGGCTGGCTGAACCACTAGCCGCTAGGCGCCGGACCCTTCGGTTGGCGGCTCCGGCGCGAACTCGTCGCCCACTAGGCGCCGCTTGGCCTCGTCGTAGGCAAAGACGCCGACAGCCACGACGATAATCAGCACGACCGCCAGACCGATGGTCGCCAGTGCTCCGGTGATGAATCGCATCGGACGCGCACCTCCCGCGTGGTTCCGCAAGGCGGTGTGCCTTGGGCCCAATTCTAGTCCTCGCTCACGGATCGCGCGTCAACGAGCGGCACAATCTGTTACTTGGATAATCATAGATTCGCAACGGTGCGCCGTTTACAGGTTTGGAGCCACACCACGCAGGCGGAGAGGCCGTGGAACCAGCCTCGAACCGATTAACTGAAATTCAAGTCTACGCGCTTCGGCTTGTCGCGCGTAACGAGGGTGTCGAATCGTCGGCGGCGGCGACTTGAAGCAGCCGCAGCGAGTTCAGGTTGGCGAGGTGACCACCAGACCTCCACGCGGCCTGAATCGTGACTGGAATAAGCGGCTACGTGCCAATTGTTCCCTTTCTAACAGGTATGCGGTGCTACGGCTTCGGGGCGGCCGTTTGCTAGCCTCTGCGTCCCGCATCAGAGGCGCGGTGCGGGTAGCGGGGATGGGATGCTAAGCCAACGCACTTGGGAAGCGGCCCTCGGCGCGCTGCAAGTCGAGGTTCCGAAAGCGGATTTCGCAGCTTGGTTTCGTGATGCAAGGTTCGTTCGCGCCGGCGGGCGCGAGATCGTGGTAGCGGTCCCCACCGTCTTTGCCAAGGAGATCGTGACGCGCCGATAAAGGGAACTGGTCGCGCGCGCGGTCTCGACGGCGCACGGCGGTGACGTTGACGTTACGTTTGTGGTGCAGGCCGAGCCCGCGGCGGCGCCACCGAAGTGGCTGGCGGAGGCCCCGCCAGAGCCGGCACCGGCGCCACGTGGGGGCGGGAGTTCCGACGTTCGTCTCAACCCCCGCTACACCTTTGAGCGCTTCGTGGTCGGCTCGTCAAACCGCCTGGCGCACGCTGCGGCGCTGCGGGTGAGCGAGCGGCCGGGCAGCGTGTACAACCCGCTCTTTCTCTACAGCGGGGTCGGGCTGGGCAAGACCCATCTGCTGCATGCCATCGGCCACGCCGTGCTGGCCCGCCGTCCAGACACCCGCCTGCGGTACGTGCCCTGCGAGACGTTCGTCAACGACCTGCTCTATGCCATCCGCACCGAGGGCCGGGGCGAGAGGTTGCGCCGCTTCCGCGAGCGCTACCGCGCCGTTGACCTGCTGATGGTGGACGACGTGGAATTTCTCTCGCGAACGGAGGCCTCGCAGGAGGCCCTGTTCCATACGTTCAACGCCATTTACGAGGCGGGCGGACAGATCGTGCTCACGAGCGATCGTCCGCCGCGCGAGATCGCCCGCCTGGAAGCCCGCCTGCGCAGCCGCTTCGAAGTCGGCCTCGTGGCCGATCTCCAGGCGCCCGACGTCGACCTGCGGCGCATGATCTTGAATCAACAGGCCGAGGCCGCCGGCACCCGCCTGCCGGACGACGTAGTGGACTTTCTGGCCGACCGGATTACCCGCAACGTGCGGGAGCTGGAAGGCGCGCTGACCCGCACCCTGATCTACGCCGAGTTGCACGGGCTGCAGTTGCAGCCATCCACCGCCGAGCAGGCGCTTTCGGGACTCGGCCGGGCGGCGGCTGACCGCCCGCCGGCGACGGACACGATCCTCGCGGCTACGTCCCGTCACTTTGACGTCCCGCAAGACGACCTGCTGAGCAAGCGTCGTGACGCCCGCACGGCCGGGGTGCGCCAGGTCGCCATGTACCTGATGCGCAACGACGGCCGGGAAACGCTGCCGGAAATCGGGCGGTTCCTCGGCGGCCGCGACCACAGCACGGTGCTGCACGGCTGCGCCAAGATCGAGCGCCGGCTGAAGCTTGAGGATCGGCTCAAGGCCGATATCGAGGCGATCCGCGCGCACCTGGCCGACGGCTCCTGACTCCTGATTGTGGATAACTAGCCGTCTCATGTGGACAACTAGCCTTCGCTGTGGATACAAATGGCACGACCGGGGCTCACGCCTGCCCAGCTGCGACTAACCCCCGTTCGTATCCACTGTCTCGCCAGCTCTGCCCACAACCTGACCGTCAGCCACGAAGCCGCGTTGGGCCCTCGTCATCAGAAGGCCGCCCCGTGCGTCCGCTGCCCCCTCCACACACTTCACGCCGTTATTACGACTATTCTTAGTTTCTTAAATCCAATCAGCTGTTCTTGGAATAACACTCGCAGCGCGATCTGCCAGAGCGGATGCTGGCGGTTTCCTCGTGTCGCGGACACCCCATGGGCACCTGAAGCGGCTTGACGGAGACTTGGGTGAACGTCTTGGACAGAACCCGCGGACTTCAGCAACCTGAACGTGTACAGGCAGTAGGCCAGGGACTACCGATGACGTTTTCGCGAAAGGTCGTGGGTGGCGACCCGAGCGATGCCATCGAGAATGCGCCTAGTGAACGGCGCTCGATCCTCCTGGATCGGATTGAGCCCAATCCGCAGCAGCCGCGGCGTCGGTTCGATCCTGCGGAAGAGGCTGCGCTGGCGGAGTCGATTCGGCGGCACGGCGTCCTGCAACCGCTGCTCGTCACACCCACAACCACCCGGCCTGGACACTTCGTTCTGGTCGCCGGCGAACGTCGCTGGCGCGCGGCCCGGACGGCGGGACTGACGGAGGCGCCGGTCACCGTCATCGCTGCGGACGCGCAACGGCGATCCGAACTGGCGCTGGTGGAGAACATGCAGCGCAGGGACCTGGGGCCCATGGAACGTGCAGGCGCCTACCAGGCGCTGATTGACGACTTCGGCAAGACGCAGGCGCAGGTCGCGGACATTGCGGGGGTCGGTCGGTCGACAGTGGCGAACACGCTGCGGCTGCAGAAACTTGACGCGGAGATGCAGCAGGCGTTGTCCGAAGGCCGCATCACGGAAAGCCACGGGCGCACGCTGGTGGGGATCTCCGATGCCGCGACCAGGCGCCGGCTGTTCCTGCAAATGCTGACCGGGCGCTTGAGCCTGCGCCAAGCCGAGCGCGCGGCCCGCCGCACGGTGGCCCCGTCACAGGCGCCAGATGTGGAGCTGGAGCATGTCGCCGAGCGCTTGCAGTGGCGGTTGGGTACGCGCGTTCGCTTTGTGGGCGGTCGCAAGCGAGGGCGCATCCAGATCGAGTACCGAGACCCGGAGGACCTCGACACGCTGCTGAGCATGCTCTTGCCGGAGTAGATGTCACACGTGAAACATCGGTGGTCCGGCTTCTGGCGGCCTGGTTGGGTAACCAGCGTGCTGCTGGCGGTCAACGCTGCGGTCTTCCTGATTCAGACTGCGCAGGGCCCGGCCGGGCAGGCGTGGATCGTTCGATACGGGCTGATCCCCGCGGTGCTCGTGCAAGGGGAGCGATTCTCCATCCCCGGCGCGCCGACGCCGTATGCGCTGACGCTGCTGAGTTCCTCGTTCCTCCACGGCAACCCGGGGCACCTGGCCGTGAATCTCGCCTTCATCGCGGTCCTTGGGTCGATGGTGGAACGCGCGGTCGGCGCGTGGCGGATTGCCGTGCTGTGGACGGTCGCCGTGGTTCTGGGTGGAGCCTTCCATGTGCTGATGAACAGCGGGTCCATCGTGCCTACCATAGGGGCCAGCGCCGGGGTGGCCGGCCTGGTCGGTGTTGTGACCGTCGGCGGCTGGGGCGGGCTGATCGCTGGCGGGTTGTGGCTGTCGGTCCAGATCATCGGGGCGGTGGCCCAAGCGCCACGGCTCCTGGATCCGGACGTTGCGTGGCAAGCTCACCTCGCGGGCTATGCCGTGGGCGTTGTAGGAGGACTGCTAGTGCGCTGGGAGATTCGGCGGCGGCGGATGGCGGGGCAGGGCGGGACGGAGTCCCGGGCGCCAACAACCGGGAGTTCGCGGTCCGACGGTCGGGGAGGCCGGCAT
>JAPPFO010000102.1 GCA_028875175.1 Chloroflexota bacterium
TAGTGACTACGTGCGGGATCGCGGGGGGGCGCGCGAGGGCATCCAGGTAGTGCTGCTTTAGCGCGGCATGGGGCCGATTCGGCACGCCTTCGGCCGAGCGCTCTAGGAACGCATCACCACACGTGACGCCGACGATGGCCGGCATTTCAGGTCTTTCGAACGGCGACCCGCGTCGCAGCGCCGCCGTTTCGATGCCACAATGCGCTCATGGGTTTTAGATTATCCGGATTCGGCGACGAGATCTCCGACGAACTGTCGGTTCAGTTGGGCGTCATGTCAGACCTCGGCGTCGACGCGCTGGAGCCACGGCGCGTTCAACTGCCCGGCGGCATCACCAAGAACATCGTTGAAATGCCCGATTCCGACCTGCGAGTTATGCGCCGCATGCTGGACGACCACGGGATGGCTTGCTCCCAGATCGGGTCGCCGGTAGGAAAGGCGCCCCTGGATTCCGATATGCAGGTTCAGATTCAGCAACTCGAGGGCGCGGTCCGCGCGGCTCATGCCCTGGATGCGGACTTCATTCGAGTTTTTGGATTTCAGCCGGTGCAGGGGGATCCACTCCCAGCCGATCGCCCGAAGGCGCTGGGCAAGTTTCAGCGCCTTGCCGAACACCTGGTCTCGCTAGATCCAAGCCTCGCGTTGAGTCTCGAAAACGAGCACGATCTGTACGATGACACTCCCGTCGCCTGCTCCGAGTTTCTGGCGCTCGGGGGGGCACCTATCAGCATGTGCTTCGATCCGGGTAACTTCGTGCGAGCCGGCGTGTCCCCGTTTGACGAGGCATGGCCTGTGCTTGGCGCGGCGACCCGGATGATTCACGTGAAGGACTACGACACCGGCATTGCAGACTGGGCGCCCGCGGGCGAGGGTGACGGTCAATTGGCCGAAGTGTTGCGTGCGGCCGATCCTGAGGCCGTTGCATATCTCTCGATCGAGCCGCATCTCTCAGGCACGGAGGCAGGCCGGGGACGCGACCGCGCCGAACTGTGGAGTGAGGCACACGGCGCCCTCATGCGGATTCTCAGCTCCTAGTGAGCCTGCCGCCTCACGTGGCTTGGGTTCGGGTTTCACCGCGACCGGGGCGCAACGAGGAAATGTCCAGTCTCAACCTGATTGAGGGGCTGGGGATCGAAGGCGATCGCCACGCTCGACCGGAGAAGCGAAATCAAGTCCTGGTAATGGACGTTGAGACGCTGGACGAGTTCGGGCTGCGGGCCGGCGACATTCGCGAGAACATCGCGACCCGAGGTCTCGGTGTGGCCGACCTGGTCGAAGGCGACAGGCTCCGATTTGGTGTCGACGCCGAGGTGCTGATCTCGCATCCGTGCGCGCCGTGCTACAAGATGGACGCGCTTCGGCCGGGCCTGCAGAGTGAGATAAAGGGCCGCCGGGGCATGCTGGCCGTCGTTACGCGCGGCGGCGTTGTGCTGCCAGGCGACGTGATTGAAGTGACCAGGAAGCCGGCCGGGGACAGCAGTTGACCCGCCTAGTCCGGCTGGATTGAGACCTCACGCCCACTTTCGGCCGACTCGTACGCCGCCTCGACCCAGCGGTGGGTACGGAGCGCCTCGTTCCAGTCGGGTGAGTAGCCGGCGCCGGTGGCCACGCTGCGCACAAAACTACGCAACTGAACCTCAAACGGGTCGACCGCGGTGGTCGGGACAGGATCCCAGCCGTCCAGCGGGTCGCCCTGGTCCGCCGCTGGATCGTAGGAGAACAGCGGACCGTCGCCGTGCTGCACCCAGCAGCGGTTGGCCGTTACGAGCAGACCGCCACGGCTGCAGTCGATCTCGATGGTCGGCACGTCTTCATGGCGGCGGCGAACCCAACTCGAAAAGACCTGGCCTATCGCACCATTCTCGAACCGCAGGTTGACGGCGCAGGAGTCTTCTACGTCGCTGTGGAACGGCCCTGATTCCGGGTCCTCGCGATGGGTGATGCCCTCGAAGGTCAGGCAGTGCGTGCTGGTTATGGGGCCAACCAGCCAGCCAAGCAGGTCGTAGAAGTGGGCCATCATGTCGTGCACCACGCCGCCAGCCGACTCCTCACGCTTGAAGAACCAGGGCGGACGATTACTGACCAGCGGGGGAACGTAGTAGCCGAACACCACCCGCGCATGAAACACGTCGCCAATACCGCCCGACTCCAGAATTGCCTTGGCTGCCTGCGGTCCGCCCTGGAACCGCATGTTCTGGATGATGCCGTGGCGCACGCCAGCGGCCGCGGCGGCCGCAAGAAGCTCTTCGGACTCGTCCAGCGTGGCGCCGAGCGGCTTGTCGGTGAACACATGCTTGCCCTCGCCAATGGCCTGCATCAGCGGGTCAAAGTGCAGCCGATTCACTAAGCAGTTGTCCACCACGTCCACGTCAAACCGGGCTATCGAGCCTTCCAGATGATCGCTCGAAAAGTCCGCGTTGTAGGCGTGAAAGATCTCGCGCAGTCGCTGGGGCGTACGGCCGTAGACGCCAAGGCGTACCGGAACTGGATCTCCGTCAACGACTTCAGGCTGGGAGCGGATCTTTGCCAGAGCGGCCGCGTGCCGGTGAGCCATGCGGCCGGTTCCGAGGACGAGGAAGGTTACGGGATTGGATGGCACAGGCGGTCTCTGGAGCGACAGTGAGCGAAGTCTATCTGAGGCCGGCCATGATCGTGCGCTGCGGCTGAGCGGGCGGCGGGGCTTCGAGGCGCCGTCTGGTTGGCCTAAAGGAAGTCGCTCCGCTAGCCTTTCCTGTCGGCCGCGCAAAGGACTGCGAATGGTCTCGCCAGGAGGCAGAAGCGGCCTGACAGCGCAACGAGACGCACCGCGGGCTGCGATGCCATGAGCGTGGATGTGCAGGTCGCTGAATCGCGACCCTCAGGCTGGTTCTTCACGCGCATCAGCCTGTTTTGGGTCGGCCTCTCGTTCATGTGGGGCGCCGTGAACATCCAGGTCCTTCCATCGGTTGTGCCGGACATGGTGGGAACTCGTCTCCAGGGCACGGCCATTGGCGCGATTGTCTTCGTGGGTCTCGCCATCGCAATCGTGGTGCAGCCGCTTGCCGGCGCAGTCAGTGATCGCGCCCAGTTTCGAGTGGGACGTCGCCGCCCCTTCATGCTCGCGGGCGTGCTTCTCGTCCTTCCGTTCCTGGTGGTCATTGGACTCACGCCCTACTACTGGCTGCTGTTCCTCTCGGTGGTCGGCGTACAGGTCGGCGGGAACATTGCTCATGGTCCGTACCAGGGCGTGATTCCGGACCAGGTTCCGTCGCACGCCCGGGGACGAGCCTCGGGGTTCTTTGGCATCGCCAATCTCATCGGCACGATTCTCGGCGCTGCCGTGGCCGGGCAGTTCATAGCCGAGGGTCAATTGTTTCTGGCCCTGCTGACGATCGCCATCGTCCTGGTGGCCATGTCCGCGATGACGTGGGTCTTCGTCCGGGAAGCGCCGCCGCCGCCACCTGAATCGTTCGGACCCATCTGGAACGAAGTGCGGCGCCGCATTCGCGAGCTGCGGGGCAAGCAGGCGTTTGTGTGGCTGATGGGCTCGCGACTTCTTTTCTTTATGGGCTTGCAGTCGATGGATAACTTCCTACAGCTCTTTTTCCGCCAGGGTCTCGGCGACGATAGCCCTGAAGGCAAGACCACCATCGTTCTGGGCACGGTGTTAGTCCTGGCGATCCTGACGAGCATTCCGGCCGGCTGGGCGTCTGACCGATTCGGCCGATTGCGGCTGGTGGCCGCAGGGTCGTGCCTAGGGCTGGGCTCGGCCGTGCTGCTGGTATTCGCGCAAGACTTCGTCCAGGTCGTTGCCTTTGCCACGCTCCTGGGCGTGGGTCTTGGACTGTTCACGGCCGCGGACTGGGCCGCGGCGATCGACCTGGTTCCCGATGCGCGCGCGGCAGGGCTATACATGGGCTTGACGAACGTGGCTACGGCAGGCGGGGACGCCCTGGCAACGCTCTCGGCGGGAATCGCGCTGGACGTCGTGAACCAGCTTGCGCCGGGCTATGGATTTCGCGCGGTGTTCGCCCTGATGGGGCTCTACTTTCTTCTGAGCGTGGTCGTGCTGGGCAAGGTGCGCGCGCATGTGCATGCGGCGCCGCATTCTCGGGTGCTAGCTCCAGGGGCATGAGCCCTTAGCACGCGGCAGGCCCTGACGGGATAGCATCCGCAGGGGGCGAAGAACCAGCAGTCCGTAATCCCGGTGTCGCAGTCGGCGCTTGCCGGTATGCGCGAACTCGCGATGTTAGGCATAATCGGCGGCGCGGCCCCGTCTGGCTTCAGGGCAGGGCCAATACGTCCGAGCCAGCACAGCCCATTCGCCTACGGGCCCAACTGGAGGCAGTCCGGAATGCAGACCGTTGTTTTTTATCTCGTAATCGGGGTCTCGTTCGGAGGTCTCATCATCGGACTCCTCTACTGGATCTACAGCCTGATTCGCGGCTCGGCCGAGGACGAATAGCGCAAACGGCGGCGTCTGGCGTCGGGGCCGTGCTTTCGGCCCGGTCCTGACGGCTCGTCTATCGCCGCAAGGGACGTCCGCGTTAGCCCGGGTCGATCAAGTCAGAATGGCCATCCGTGCTCGACGTCGCCTGATGTCCGGTGATCTATCCGTACGGGTCTAACCGCATGGGGATGCCGGCAGCCGCCATGAATTCCTTCGCTTCCTGCACGCTATAGACTCCGAAGTGAAAGATCGAGGCCGCCAGCACGGCGTGCGCGTTCCCCAACGTGATCGCGTCCCGCAAATGGTCGAGGGATCCGGCTCCGCCTGAGGCGATCACCGGAATCGACACGGCATTGGTGACGGCGCGCAGGAATTCGACGTCATAGCCCTCGCGGGTGCCGTCCGCGTCGATGCTGTTGAGCACGATCTCGCCGGCGCCGAGCTCCTGTCCGCGCTGCGCGGTTTCGACGGCGTCGAGATTGGTACGCACGCGCCCGCCGTTGAGGTAGATCGTCCATTTCGGCGGATTGCTGCCCGGGTCGCGCAGGGCGTCAATTGAGAGCACGACGCATTGCGAGCCGAAGCGATCGGCGCAGGCCCGAATCAGGTCGGGGTCCTGATGAGCGGCGCTGTTGACGGAGACTTTCTCGGCGCCGCTGCGCAGCATCAGGTACATGTCGTCAATCGTTCGGACGCCGCCGCCGACCGAGAGCGGAATAAAGACCTGTGAGGCCACACGCTCGACGAGGTCCACCATGATGTTGCGGCCCTCGGCCGACGCGGTGATGTCGTAGAAGACAAGCTCGTCCGCGCCTTCGCGGTCATATCGCGCGGCAAGTTCGACTGGATCGCCGGCGTCGATGTCGGCCGAGAAACGTACGCCGCGCACGTTGCGCCCGTTCTTCACGTCCAAACACGGGATCACGCGACGCGTGAGCATCGGCTAGCTCCGGGCTGCGCGACGCGCGTCGGCCAGGGTGACGTCGCCTGTGTACAGCGCACGGCCAATGATGACCCCGGAAGCTCCCAGTTCCGCAAGCTCCGCCACGTCGTCTTTGCTGTGCACGCCGCCTGAGGCAATGACGTCAAGCTGGTGCCCGTGGCGTCGCACCAACTCAGCTGTTCCTTCAAAGTTTGGCTTGCCGAGCATGCCGTCGCGGTTCACATCGGTGAATACGAGCGCCGCCGCGCCCGCGTCGGCCGCGGTCGCGGCCAATTCCATTGCGCTAATCGAACTATCTTCAGCCCACGCTTCGATTGCGACTTGGCCATTGCGCGCATCCACGCCAACAGCAATCTGACGTGGGTATGCGTCCACGGCAGCCGGAATGAGGCCGGGATCGCGCACGGCGGCGGTGCCAATGACAACGCGGGCCGCCCCGGCGTCAAGAACTTCGCGCACGGCTTGCATATCTCGGATGCCGCCGCCGACCTGCACGGGAACGGAGCCGGCGAGGTGGATAATTTCGTTTACGAGCGCACCGTGCGTGCGTACGGCGCGGCGCGCGGCGTCCAGATCCACAATGTGGATCCAGTCGGTCCCGCAGTCCAGGAAGTAGCGCACGGCGTCGCGTGGATCCTCGTAGAACATTGTCTCGCGGGCAAAGTCGCCCTGGATGAGGTTGACGCACTTGCCCCCGCGAATGTCGATCGCGGCGTAGATGTCCATGCGTCAGGCGAACTCTGGCGCCGGAGTCTGGCCGGCCTGGCGGATGAAATTGGCGTAGATCCGAAGTCCCACAAGACCGCTCTTCTCGGGGTGAAACTGGGTTGCGTAGAGGTGGTCGCGGCGTACGACGCTGGTGAACTCCAGACCATAGTCGGTGCTGCCGGATATATAGGCCGCATCCGCTGGCCGGGCATAGTAGGAGTGCACGAAATAGAAGTTAGAGTCCTGCGGGACACCTGCGAACAGGGGCGAGTCCTCAACCTGCCGCACCTGATTCCAACCCATGTGCGGAACTTCCAAGCCCGCCGGAAAGCGAACGACTTCGCCCGGAAGCACGCCGAGGCACGGAGTCTCGTCGTCCTCCTCGCTGCGATCAAAGAGGACCTGGAGTCCCATGCAGATCCCCAGATAGGGGACGCCGCGTGCGATGGCCGCAACAACCGGATCATCCACGCGTGCATTGCGC
>JAPPFO010000074.1 GCA_028875175.1 Chloroflexota bacterium
TAAGCCCAGGGTGAACCTGATGTGAAAGGTTCTTGATTTTGTCCAGCTTGGTGGACCCAATCGGATTCGAACCGACGACCTCCTCAATGCCATTGAGGCGCTCTTCCAGCTGAGCTATGGGCCCGCCGACAGTTTAGGCGATGGGGCGGGGTGGCTGGAGGGTTGGGCGGCGGCGTAGTCGGCGGGGGTGTTGAGGTTGAGGACGGCGTGTTTGGAGTCCACGGGCACGGAGTGGAGGCGCTGGCGGTGGCGGATGACGACGGCGCGCAGGCCCTGGGTGGCTTCGGTGACCTGTTGGAGTTCGGGGGTGACGTCGGCGGGGACGATGAGGGGGTGGCCGCCGCGGCCCTGGTAGCTGGGCCGCCAGAGGGCGGCGTGATCGGAGCGCCAGGCGGCGACGAGCGGGTCGAGAAGGTCGGTGGCGAGTGGCTGATCGACGTTGACCACGAGAACGCTGGCTGGTTGGCCCTCAAGGGCGTGAGCGCCGGCGGCGAGCGAGGTGGCGCGGCCTTCGCGGAAGCGGGGATTGACGACGATACGGGCACGGGTGCCTCGCAGCGCGGCGCGTAGTTCGTCCTGACGGCTTCCGAGGACGACGATCAGTTGATCGATGGCCGGCTGGGCCGTCAGCAGGTTCGCCTGGTGGCGCACCAGGGGGACGCCGGCCCAGGGCAGCAGGGCCTTGGGTTGGCCCATGCGGGTTGATTCGCCGGCGGCGAGCAGGATGGCCGAGAGCCGGGGTTGCGGCCGCCGCGAGGTTGAAGTCAGGCGGAGGCCTCGGAGGCTGAGCGGCGGAGGTTGTTGACTTCGGCGCAGCCGACGGGGGCGGGGAGGATCTTGTTGGGGTTGAAGAGGGCGTGGGGGTCGAAAACCTGCTGGACGCGGCGCATGGCGTCCAGATCGTCGGGGCTATAGACCAGCGGCATGGCGGCCTGTTTTTCCATGCCGATGCCGTGCTCGCCGCTGAGCATGCCGCCGACGTCCACGCAGACTTGCAGGATGGCGGTGCCGGCGTCCAAAACCCGATCCAGCTCGCCGGGGACGCGGTTGTCGAAGAGCAAGAGGGGATGCAGGTTGCCGTCGCCGGCGTGGAAGACATTGGCGATGGGCAGGTCGAAGCTCTGGCTAATGCGGCGGATTTCGTCCAACACGTGGGCGATGGTGGTTCGCGGGATTACGCCGTCCTGTACGTAGTAATCGGGTGAAATGCGGCCCATGGCGCCAAAGGCGCTCTTGCGGCCGAGCCAGAAGAGGTTGCGCTCAGCATCGTTCCGGGCGACGCGGATGTCGCGGGCCTCGTTGGCGAGGAGCACGGAACGGATTTCGGCTTCGCGGTCGTTGAGCTCGGCCTGAACGCCGTCGACGTCCAGTAGCAGCACGGCGGCGGCGTCGACCGGGAGGTTGGCCCGCGGGATGAAGGCGGACACGGCCTCCAGGGCGAGCTGATCCATCATCTCGACGGCGGCCGGGACGATGCCGGCGGCGACGATGCCGGATACGGCCGCGCTGCAGTCGGGCACGGAGTCGAACGAGGCCAGCAGCGTGCGCACGCCGGCGGGGGTGTGGACGAGTTGCACGACAGCCTGGGTGACGATGCCGAAGGTGCCCTCGCTGCCGCAGAAGAGGCCGGTGAGGTCGTAGCCGGGGCCGTCGGGCAGGGCGCTGGTAGTGACGACGCGGCCGTCCATGGTGACGAACTCGATGCCGAGCACGTGGTTGGTGGTGACGCCGTAGAGGAGAGTGTGGGGGCCGCCGGCGTTGGTGGCGATGTTGCCGCCCAGGGTGCAGGCGTACTGGCTGGAGGGGTCGGGGGCGTAATGGAAACTGAAGCGATGGGTGTGGGCGCTGAGGTCGGCGTTGACGACGCCCGGCTCCACGACGGCGCGACGGTTGCGGGTGTCGACTTCGAGGATGCGGTTCATGCGGGAGGTGGCGACGACGATGCCGCCGCAGCGGGCGATGGCGCCGCCACTGAGGCCGGTGCCGGCGCCGCGCGCCACGACGGGCACGCCATGTTTCAGGGCGGACTGGACGACGGCCTGGACCTGGGCGGTGGAGTCGGGAAAGACGACGGCGTCGGGCAGGGCGCGGTCCACGGAGCCGTCGTACTCGTAGAGGAGCAGGTCGTCGGGATCTGCGAGGACCCAGGACTCGCCGACGATGCGGCGCAGGTCGGCGAGCAGGGCGGCGGAGGTGGTGGTTTGCGTCTCGGTTATGGCGGCCATGACACCAGGCACGCTACGGCGTGCGACCGGGTTGGGGCAACCCGGACTGCGGCTCCGGCTTAAAGGCGCGGACCAATCGCGGGAGGACCTGGGCGAGGATGGTGGGGTGGTCGAAGGCGAGGGTGGTGGGGAGGGTGGTGAGCGGGAACCAGCGGGCATCGGCGGCGTCGTCGCCGGCGGCGGGGAGGGCGGCGTGCTGGAGGCGGGCGCCGTAGACGACGGAGATGGTGCGGCCGCGGGGGTCGCGGTTGGGGTGGCCGAAGGTGGCCAGTTGCTGGAGGTCCGGTGGATTGAGGCCGGTTTCCTCGTGGAGTTCGCGACGGGCGGCGTCAATGAGGTCCTCGTCGGGCTCGACGAAGCCACCCGGGATGGCCCAGCCGGGCGGAGGGTTTCGACGGCGGATCAGCAGGACCGCGGGGGTCGGCGATTCGGCAACGACCACGACGTCGGCCGCCACGGCGTAGCGGCTCGGCGCGGGCATGGGGCTAGTCGGACGAGGCGTCGGCCGCCGTGGCGCGCGGGCGCATGACGAAGCGAATGACGACGAAGCCGAGGATCAGGAGGACAACGAAGGCGATGGCCAGGATGTCGAAGTACTCGTCGATGACGGCTTCGACCTGGGCGCCGAAAATCGTCATCAGGATCCCGACAAGGAAGAAGCGACCGCCGCGGCCGACCAGGGAGGCGAGCATGAAGCGGCGGAAGTTGAGACGGAAGGCGCCGGCGCCGATGGCGAAGACTTTGTAGGGGATGGGGGTAAAGGCCGCGATGGTGACGGCCCAGACGTCGCGGCGCTGGTATTGGCGCTCCACATAGAGGACGCGTTCGTTGGCGAAGAGCCGGTCCAGCAGGGGGCGGCCGCCGCGCAGGCCGATCCAGTAGCCGAGCATGGCGCCGAGCAATGAACCGACGGTTGCGATGGCCGAGAAGCCGAGCGCAAACGGAAGGTTCCCGGCGGCCAGGGCGATCATGAGGCCGTCCGGCGGGATGGGGAAGAAGCTGGATTCCCAGAAGGCCAAGACGAAGAGCGCCAGGCCGCCCCAGGGGGAATCGCCCCAGGCCAGCACCCAGTGGCCAAGCTCGGAGATCAGGTGCATAGAGGGACCGCTGGCCGGGGATGGGAGGGCGTCATTCTACGGACGGTCAGTTCGCGCGCGTGGTGAAGCTTGACTCAGCGGTAAAGGGCTGGCCGTTGCGGGTTCCGGTGACGCGGACCGTGTAGGCGGTGGCCGGGGCGAGGGGATCGTGGGGCACCAGTGAGAGGGCGCGCCGCCACTCGCTGGTGGTGCGGGACGTGGTGACGAGCGCGCCGCCCGGTCCGTAGAGAGCGGCCTGGTCCCAGGTCACCTCGTCGCCCAGGCCGAATTGCAGCGATACAGGCGGTCCGAACGGGCGAAGCGCGCCTGGCGCCGGGTTGGGCGCTTCCCAGCCGGCCCAGCTGCGCGGCACGTCAGTCGCACCGTTGAAGGGAACCACGACGGGTAGGGGCGCGTTGGAGGTGTGCGCCGGCGACAACCCCACGTTGAACACGGTCACGGTGGTGCCGCCGCCAGACGCGGTTCCATAGCCGATGTGCACGGCTGAGGGATGGACGTACATGTAGCGGTGCCAGACGGTTTCGAGGGCCCAGGCCAGCGTGTCCGCGGGTGTGAAGAAGGCGAAGACTTCGTCAACCCAGCCCAGCTGATACCCCGCGGCACGGGCGCGGTCGCCAATGGTGCGGCCGGTGAAGCCGGAATAGCCAAACACCTGGGTGTGCAGGCCGCCTGAGTTCGGATCGTCCCGGTGGGCGATGTAGTAGTCGGCGTGACCCTGGGCCGCCCGCATGAGCTCGGGGCTGACGATCAGCGACGGCAGTCCCAGAACGGCGCGCAAGGCGGTGACCGGGCCGAGGAGGTCCGCCTGCTGGGGTGACGGGGGCGCGGGCTGAGGTGGCGGAGCCGTGGGCTGGGGTGGCGCGGCCGTGGGTTGCGGCGTGGCGACGGGCGTGGGGCTTGGAGTCGGCGCGGGGGTCGGTGGCGGCGCGGGTCCACCGAGACGGGGCCTGACCTCGGGCACCAGGACCGCAGCCGGGAATATCCCGGCGCCGCGGGCGAGGTCGCCGCCGTTGGCGACCGTGACTTCGCCCGCCGAAGCCCAGGGCAGATCAACCAGCCATTGCTGCAGGACCGCGCGTTGCAGCCTGATCGTGTGCACGTGCTCGTAGGTCACCACGTGTGAGGTGGGCAGCCCGTACCAGCGCAGCGGGTCGTCCACGGCGAAGTAGACATTGCGCAGAGCGGGATTGGCGTTCAGCAGGCCCTGGCGGCTGGCGATGATCTGGTCCCAGCCGACCCCAGCTTCATCGAAGTTCTCCGATGGCGGGACCAAGAGTTCCTCCAGGGTGTCGTCGTAGCCTTCCAGCGTGAGTCGATCGAACACATTGACAAACGCAAAGCCGTTGAATTCGGGCTGCCACTGCAACACGACCTTCTGAAAGACCTGGACGGTGAAGCCGTCCCAGACGAATCGCCGCGAGATGGGATAGCCAAGGGCCTGGACGCCGCCCAAGCGCTGAAACTCGGTCCAGAAAGGGAGTCCGTCGGCGTCGGTCACGGCGAATCCGGCCTCGGGAACGTCGGTGTCCGCGGCTTGAGTGAACAGGCGTCCGCCCTCGACCGGGTAGTCATGGGTATCGGCGCGGGCCGGCGCAATTGCGGCAAGCGCCATGAGGACCAGCACCGCCAGTACGGCCGCGCGAGGCGCCCGGCGCCCGAGCCAGCGTCCATCCGGGGTTGCCGAGGTCCACCGCGGCGTCGTCATCCGGAGATCATTTCCTTGGCGCTCGAAGGCATCAGCTTCGGGGCGTCAGAGCTGCACGGCATTCGGTATCACGTCCACGGTGTAGTCACCGGCGGGGTCAACGTCAATGGCCACGACGTCGATACGATACGGGCCCGCGCGGTTGCGCTGCTGCCGCAGGTACGTCTGGGCGAGCCGCTCCAATTGGCGGGCCTTGGTGTGGGTGAGGGCGGCGCGCGCTCCGCCAAAGGCCTGATCGCGGCGCGTCTTGACTTCCACGAACACGGTCTCATCGCGGTCCATGGCGACAATATCGAGCTCGCCACGGCCGACGCGGACGTTGCGGTCCACGATCTTGTATTTGCGGCGTTTGAGTTCGCGCGCGGCAACGTCCTCGCCCCAACGGCCCAGGTCGGCCCGATCGGTTGGCGCACGGCGCCTAGACCGCCAGGGCCAGGGTATGCGCGGCATGGGCCTGTTGAACCGGGGCAAAGCTGTGACGGTGTACAGCAATGGGCCCCAGAGCCTGCAGCGCGGCGCGGTGGCTGGCGGTGCCGTACCCCTTATTGCGATGGAATGCGTAGTTAGGAAAGTGGCGGCTGAGATCTCGCATGAGACGGTCGCGGGCGACCTTGGCGCAGATCGAGGCGGCGGCGACGGCCAGGCAGGTGGCGTCGGCCCGGATGACGGCCGTCTGCCGGTCAGCGAACCGGCTAGCTGGGTCCAGCGGAAAGGCGTCCACGATCACGTGATCGGGATCGAGCCCGAGGCGGCCAAGCGCGCGGTGCATGGTCAGGCGGCCGGCGGCGGCAAGGCCGGCCTTATCGATTTCGTGCGGGGAGGTATGGGCGACGCCGACGGCGGCGGCGCGGGTGTAAATCAGGCGGGCCAAGCGCTCGCGGGCGCGGGGAGACAGCTGCTTGGAGTCGGCAACCCCGGCGAACAGCCGGGGGTCAGCGTAGGCCACGGGCGGCAGGATGACCGCGGCGGCGGTCAGCGGGCCCGCCCAGGCGCCGCGTCCGGCTTCGTCCACCCCCGCGATCAGGCGATGCCCCTCCAACAGCAACCGGCGTTCCCGGTGCGGCGGTGGGAGCCTGAGCGGGAGGGTGGGGACTGGTCTGGCCTCCCGCGCCGGCTAGGCGCGCCGCTCCTTGACGCGCGCGGCCCGGCCGACCCGGTCGCGCAGGTAGTAGAGCTTGGCGCGGCGGACCTTGCCGTGGCGGACGACCTGGATGTCGTCCACGATCGGGGAGTGCACGAGGAACGTGCGCTCCACGCCGACTCCGCCGGAAATACGGCGGACGGTGAAGTTCTCGTTGACCCCGCCGGCGCGGCGCCGGATAACGGTACCTTCGAACACCTGGACGCGCTCGCGCTCGCCCTCGCGCACTTTCACATGCACGCGCACGGTGTCGCCCACGTTGAAGTCGGGCACGTCGGGCTTGAGGTAGGTCTTTTCGAGTTCCTGGATGAGAGTCGCCATGGGTGTTATGCCGGAGAACGAGCGGCGTGGGACGCCACGAACAAGGGGTCGCAAAGTGGGACGCCAACCG
>JAPPFO010000280.1 GCA_028875175.1 Chloroflexota bacterium
TTGGGGCGCAGGTCGCCATCGCCGGAGGCGTTGCGGAGGCGGAACTCGAGGGGATCCATGCCCAGGGTTTCGGCCAGCTCGTCGATGACACCCTCGACGGCGAAGGCGGCCTGGGGGGCGCCGGGCGCTCGGAAGGCCTGGGACTTGGGCTTGTTGACGACGACGTCGTAGCCGTCGACGCGGAAGTCCTGGAGCCGGTAGGGCGCGAAGCCGCAGTTGGCGCCGCCGCCGACGGAGGAGCCGGGAAAGGCGCCGGCCTCGAAGTGCATCGTGAGCTGCGCCGCGGTGAGGTCGCCGGCCGAGGTGGCGCCGATCTTGCAACGGATGAAGGCGGCGGGGGCGGGGCCGGTGCCGAGGAGGGTCTCGGTGCGGTCCATGGTGAGCTTGACGGGTCTACCGGACTTGCGGGCCAGGACCACCGCGAGCGGGGCCACGTAGTTGGTGAGCTTGCCGCCGAAGCCGCCGCCGATTTCGGCCGGGACGACGCGGATGTTGGAGATCGGGATGCCGAGTATCTGGCTGATCTCGTTGCGGACGCCGAAATGGCCCTGGGTGCTGCAGTGGATTTCGAGGGTGCCGTCGGCGCGCCAGAAGGCGGTGGCGTTGTGGGGCTCGATGTAGCCCTGGTGGATGGTGGAGGTGCTGAAGTCGCGTTCGACGATCAGGTCGGCGGCGGCGAAGCCCGACTCGATATCACCTTCCTCGAGGACGATGTGCTTGGCGACGTTGCCGGGCGTATCGGCGAAGGCGCCGGCGGTCTCCATGCGCAGGTGGGGGTGCAGGATCGGGGCATCGGGAGCGCTGGCGGATTTGGCGTCGAGGACGGCGTCGAGGACCTCGTATTCGACGTCGATCAGGCGCAGGGCCTCGGCGGCGATGTGGGGCGACGTGGCGGCGATGGCGGCCACGGCATGGCCGTGGTAGAGGGCCTTGTCGCGCGCCAAGACGTTCATGGCCTTGAGGCGGATGGCGTTGCCGAAGGCCTGGGGACCGTCCAGGGGCGGCAAGGGGATGTCGGCCGACGTCATCGCGGCCAGGACGCCGGGTAGGGCCTCGGCGCGCGAGGTGTCAATGCGGGCGATGCGCGCGTGCGCGTGGGGGCTGCGCAGCACCTGGGCGTGGAGCATGCCGGGAATGCTGACGTCCACGCCGAAGACCGCGTGGCCGGTCACCTTGTCGACGCCGTCGTGGCGGATCGGGCTGGTTCCAACGACGTTCAATTCAGGGGCGGTGACTGTCACGTGGCGTCCATCCAGGCGGGGGGCGATGCCAATCTTCGCACGCACTCGGGAATCGTGTCTTTTCCGGTCAGACGCGGCCACTCAGCCGGTGACGGGTCACCCCGGACTAGTGGATTACCGGAATCGTTAAGCAGCCGACGACGGCGCACTGACCGCTCCGGGAAGGCTGCACGCACCGGCGCACGCGCGCGGAGGCTATCGGGCAGTTGCGCAGTCGCATGCACGCCGGTACGATGCCTGCCCTTTTTCTTCCGGCCACGAGCCACGGACCTGCGAGTGAACCTGATCGTGGCCAACGACGACGGCATCGGCGAGCCAGGCATTTGGGCGCTGGCGCGCGAGCTCTCGCCGTTGGGCTCGGTGGCCGTGTACGCCCCGACCCGCAACTTCAGCGGGGCTGGCATGTCGGTCACGCTGCGCCGCGAGCTTCGACTGAGCCGGGCCGCCGTCCCGCCGGGCATCGATCCGGCGTGCGCCGCGTTCACGCTAGACGCGCCGCCGGCCTCGCTGGCGGCCATCGGGACGGCGCACGCCTTTGGGGGGAAGGTGGACGCGCTGGTCGCGGGCATCAACCCTGGCTGGAATCTCTGTGAAGCCCCGTTCAAAGTCTCGGGCACGGCAGGCGCGGCGCAGGTGGCGGTGGAGCGCGGGCTGCTGGGCGTGGCGGTCTCGGCCGGGGAGACGGCGGCCGCTCGCCAGTACGCGGACATCGCCGCCGCAACCCGTCGGCTAGTGCAGGCCATCCGCGGCGCCTTCGATCCACTTCCCGCCGTGCTACTAAACGTGAACGTGCCGGAGACCTTCGGACCGGACACGGAGGTGCGGTTGACCCGACCGAGCCGGGATCCGACGTTCAGCGAGTTTGGGCTGCACGAGTACGCCGCCGACGAGCAGGGAATCAACCTGCGGGTCAGGCTGGGCGACTTCTTCGGCCGGCAGCCGCGGCCGGGGGACGAGATGCACGCGCTGGCTGAAGGCGCGGTGTCGATCGCGGTCACGGGCCGGTACCCAAGTGACGTGTGGCAGTACGAGCCGTGGACGTCGATCGTCCGGGAGTTCAGGGCTTAGAGGGACTCTTGCGTAACCCCAAGGGCAGTTGCCCGGAAGACCCCTCACCTCAAACCTCTGCCAGAGGCGACCTTTGCGTAACCGAAAGTTTCGTGCGCGGAAGACCCCTCACCGATTTCCGGCGAAGACGCCGGAATCTGCCTCTCCCCTTGGAGAGGGTGAAGAACGGTGCGGCCTGCATTTGATTGCATCCGAAGGTGCTTGCTGACGTGGAGACCTTGCGCGGAAGACTGCTCACCTCAACCCTCTCCCCCGGAGAGGGATTAAGACTTTCCGCAGACGAGGGTGCAGGAGCAGGCCTGGCCTTGAGGACGAGGGGCGTTTTGCGTAGGGCTCGTAGGAGAGGGTGAAGAGCTACCGAGCCGCAAGGGACGAGGGGCGTTGGACACCGGTCTCCTCAGGGCAGGGGACACGGAGACATCGACGCCCCGGACCGCCATCAGTGCCTGAATTGCGGCCACAGGCGCGCAGGATCGGGCCTGATGGGAAAACCGGGGTTCGTAGCGCAGGTCGGATGGCCGTTGCCAACAATCAGGCCGGGCGACCGCGTGCTAGGTTCGGCCCAGCACGAAAGGCCGCAGAGCGTACGAACCATGCTTGGCTATCGGACGGCATTTCGAAGCCGCCTTCGCGTATGCATGGCGACTGCCGTGGTATTGATTGGCCTCACGCTGGGCGCTTGCGGCGGGGACGAGAAGCTGGTGCGGCAGGATTACTATTCGGTCATCGCGCCGGAGCGTTGCGGCGGGGTGAGTTCCGTGAGCTGCGCCGGCTACCAGGCCACGCCCACCGCAGCCCCTTAGACGGCGAGGCGTGGCAGTGCTGATGGGACAAAGGCCGGCTTGAGCGCGGCGGCGCGACCGAATGTGCTGGTGCTGATGAGCGACCAGCACAACCCGATGGTGGGTTCGCCGTACGGGCATTCCTTCGTGCAGACCCCGGCGCTCCAAGGCCTGGCTGACCGCGGGGTGACGTTCGAGAACGCTTACTGTCCATCGCCGCTTTGCGTGCCGTCACGCTCGGCCTTCCTAACTGGACTGCCGGTGCATGCCGTAGGCGCCTGGGACAACTCCTGCCCGCTGCCGGTGACGGAGTCAACCTGGGCGCACCGGCTGAATGGAGCGGGCTATGCGACGACGCTTTGCGGGCGGATGAGCATTGGCGGGCCGAACCAGATGCATGGGTTCGCCCGGCGCATCCACGACGAAATGCGGCCGGGCGTGATGGGCTCCAGCTTTCCGGATTGGGAGGCGCCGATTCGCGCGCACACCGGAACTCGCGAGCGGCTTGAGAGCGCGGGCGCGGGCGATACCTGGCAACAGCGGTACGACGAGAGCGTGACTGACGCGGCGGTGGCGTACCTGTCGGATCCGGCACGCAAGGATGGGCCTTGGGCGGCCGTGGTGGGCTGGTTTCTGCCGCACACGCCGCTGACGGTACGGGCTGAGTACTTCGATATGTACTACCCGGACCGCGCGGATCAGCCGAGCGCGGCTGCCCAGCCGATCGACACGGTGCATCCGCAGAGCCGGCGCTTTCGAGAATATCTGGGCGCGGAGGGTCTGACCGACGCCCAGATTGGACGGGCGCGGGCGGCCTACTACGGCATGGTTTCGTTCACGGACGCGCAGGTTGGCCGGGTCCTGGCAGCGCTGGAGGCCAGCGGGGCGGGCGACAACACGCTGGTGGTTTACACGTCGGACCATGGCGAGATGATTGGCGAGCACGGGCTGTGGTGGAAGAGTTCGTTCTATGAGCCGTCGGTACGGGTGCCGCTGATCGCGGCGTGGCCGGGCCGCATCGAGCACGGTTCGCGGGTGGCTACGCCGGTGTCGCTGCTTGATCTGACGCGCACCATCGTGGAAGCGGCGGGCGCCGAAGCCGAGGGGATCGTCGGCGACGACCTGCTGGAATCGAGGCTTGATGGCGACCGGGCCGTGTTCGCTGAGTTCGAAGCGCATGGGACGGACCGGCCCGCCCGCATGGTCCGGCGAGGACGCTACAAGCTGAACTACTACCACGGTGAGCCGCCGGAGCTATTCGACCTGCAGGCGGATCCAAACGAAGTCAGGAATCTGGCCTCGGACTCCGATCATCGCGAGGTGCGTGACGACCTTGTCGGACTCGTTCTCAAGGACTGGTCCCCGGCGGAGATCGACCAGCGAGTCCGCGAGAGTCAGCGGCGGCGGCGGATTCTGTTTGCCGGCATGCCGTAAGCAGAACGCTCGCGGCTTCCTTTGGCCTCGGCCGGATTGCGCGCCGGCGGGTATCAGGCGACGATACGCGGCGAGTGAACTATTCCGACTCGAAAGCCCGGACCCATGGCAAAACACCTGTTTCTAGACCTGGACGAGGTCGCAACTACGCATAACGTGGAGCAGCGGGTGTGCGAGGCGACGAAGCATCCGGCGAATCCGGTGTTGCCGGTGGGGCGGTTGGACGAGTGGGACGCGGTGCGAGCCAGCGTGTGGTCGGTGCGGACGGTGTTGTACGACCCGGACGACGGCCTGTTCAAGTGCTGGTACACAGGCGCGGACCAGGAGCGCCTGCGCTGGCGGCGCATGGGCTACGCCTATAGCGAGGACGGCGTCCACTGGATCAAGCCGAAGCTGGGGCTCTTCGAGTTCAACGGGTCCAAGGACAACAACATCTGCCTGGACATGCTGGGGGCGGTAATTCGCGATCCGACGGAGCCCGACCCGGCCCGCCGGTTCAAGATGGTCACGAAGGATCTCGTGGGGAGCGGTCCGGCGCGTGCCGCGTACTCGCCGGACGGGATTAACTGGACCGTGGGCCCGGCGGTCGACCTGCCGGCACTGGCGCATGGGCCGGACATCGTGGTGTTGGCGCTGGACGAGGAGGCCACGGACCCGGATCGCCGGTACATCCTGATCTGGCAGGAACGCGTGCCGGCCGCCAAGCCAGGGCCGGCAACGGTCCGCGGCAAGTTCATCGCCTACGGGCCAAGCATCGAGAAGTTCACGCCGAGTCCCGACAACCCGTTCCTGGATCCGAAGGACGGGCTGGAGCAAGAGAACCACTTCCTGACGCTGGACCGGTATGGCACGGGCTGGATTTCGGTCTACGAGTTCGGCTGGTACGTGCCCAACGGGCTCGGGGTGTTCGGACAGTACGCGGCGGACTTGCGGCTGGCCGTCAGCAAGGACGGCGAGCATTTCTCGCGCATCTGCCTGACCGACAAGGTGATCCCGCGGGGCGAGCGGGGCGCGTGGGATGCCGGATTCCTTGTGATTGGCGACCGCATCATCGTCAAGGACGACACCATCTACATCTACTACAGCGGGCAGGGCGAGGACTGGAGCCTCTGGCCGCCGGGGAACTATCCCAAAGAGTTCGGGGGCGGGAAGAGCGGGTCGGTTCGCCTGACGCAGCTGGGCCTGGCGACGCTGCGGTTGGATGGGTTCACGTGCATGCAGACGGTGGACCGGGAGATCTCGGGGTCGCTGGAGACTACGCCGCTGGAGATCGGGCCGGACACGCGGTTGAACGCGAACGTGGCGGAGGTGATCGCGCGGCGGAGCTGGGTGGACGTGGACGTGCTGGACGCGGAGACGGGCGAGGTGATTCCGGGATTCAGCCGCGAGGAGTGCGTGCCGCTGGCGGTCGATAACGTGCGGGCGGCGGCTAGCTGGCAGGGCGCGGAACTGGGCTCCTGCGGTCGGCGTCAGGTTCGCCTGAGATTCCACATCCACGGCGCCGCGAGGCTGCACGCCTACACGCTGACCTAGCGCGTTCGTCCATAGCGGATTGCGTCCGCCCGGCAGTTGCCGCGACGATGCACGCACCTGGAACCAACAGGAGCACGCTCATGGAGCGTCAGTGCATTTCGTCAGGCAAGCCAACCGAAGCCGTGATCGGTTACTCGCGGGCGGTACGAGTCGGTCCGCATATCTGGGTGGCCGGGACCACCGGTCCGCTGCCGCCCGAGCACCCCGACTCGCCGGGCGACGCCTATGCGCAGGCCAAGCACGCGATCGGGATCATCGAGAAGGGACTGGCCGAGGCCGGAGCGACGCTGGACGACGTGGTGCGAACGCGGGTGTTCCTGACCGACATCGATCGGGACGCGGACGCGGTGGGGCGGGCGCACCTGGAGGCGTTCGGCAACGCGATGCCGGCGTCGGCGTTCATCGGCTGCACGAGCCTGGTTGGCGGCGAGTCGGTGCTGGAGATCGAGGCGGACGCGTACGTGGACGA
>JAPPFO010000271.1 GCA_028875175.1 Chloroflexota bacterium
GTTCTCGTCCGTGCTCGAACCGCGAAGGATCGTCCCCCGTGGAGAGTCTCAACCTGGTCGCCGCACCTCGCGGGCGCCGGACTCCGCTCTAATTCACACGACCGTGCCCGCTACCACCTGGCGAGTACCTGGCCGGCCGCCGGGGTCAAGTGCAACGGCCGCGACCTGGGCGCGGGTTGGGTGGGGGACCAGTAGCAGGCGGAAACCTGCCGCGCCGAGGGCTTCGAAATCGGACGGGCCGAGGGTGCTGCGTCGGGTAAGCACCAGCAGGTCGGCCGATGTGTTGGGCGGTGGACGTGCGGCGCCGGGAGGCGCAACCAGGACAGCGAGATCCGCGGTTGAGAGGTGCGTCCACGCGCCGGACTCGTCGTCGAGCAGCCGAATGGCAAGACCGCCGCTGGAGGCGTTGCCGGTCGCGTCGACTGATGCGCGGCGGGTGCCGTCGCTAGAGACGAGAACTGGCCCAAGCCCGTGGAGCATTGGAGCTGCGACGAGCGTCACGGGCCGCTCCGACAGCAGGCCCAGGGCCGTTGCGGTGGAGCGGCCGTCACCGCTTGGCATGGCGAGCAGGGCGACCGTTGGATCCCAGGCGGGAATGGCGGCGTCGAGAACGTACGGTCGCAGGCGGTCGCCCGCGACGACGAGGCTTGCGTCGGCGTGGCGGGCGTAGAGCGTGGGGGTAGCACCGGCGAAGTCAGCGGTGAGCCGGGTTGCCGGGTCGTCGAACAGGCGTGGCGCGCCGATGAGGGCCAGGACGGGCGGCAGCGCGAAGGCGGCGACGCCCAGACCGATGGCGATGGACCTGAGGCCTTGCGTCCGAACCTGTGGGATTCGCCAGGGCTGCCGGCCGCCGAGTGCGACCAGGAGGGCGATGGCCGCGTAGACGGCGGCGGCGTGGCCGAGGCCGAAGCCGGGGATTGGGACGGAGGCGCCCGGCAGCGTGGCGGCCAGGCGGGCGGCCTGGATCAGGTACTCCAAGGGAACCCAGGCGGCCCAGGCAAGCACCTCGCCGAACGGCCAGCCGGCGGACGCCCAGACGGCCACGGGCGCGCCCGTGGCCATGATCCAGACGGGTGCGGCCAGGGCCAGCAGGTTGGCAGGGATTGCGGCCAACTGCAGGCGCTCGAAGGTGTGGGCGATGATCGGCGTGACCATCAGGCTGGCGGTGGCGGTGACGGCCAGCGGCTCGGCGGCGAGGCGCGGTAGGCGGGCGCGGGCTGTGAGCCACTCTGAGAGGCCCGGGGCAATGACAACCAGACCGAGCGTGCCGGCGAAGGAGAGTTGGAAGCCGACGTCGGCGAGAGCCGAGGGATCGATAAGGACAATGGCCAGCGCCGCTACCGCCAGGGCGGTCAACGCGTCGGTGTCGCGGCCGAGCAGCCAGGCCAAGAGGATCAGTTCGCCCATCAGCGTGGCGCGCACGACGCTGGGTTCGCCGCCGGCCAGGGCGGCGTAGACGGGGAGGGCGAGCATGGCCAGCAGGACGCTGTAGCGGCCGATCAGCCAGCCGGCCATGCGGCGGACGGCCAGGGCGACGAGGGTGATGTTGAAGCCGGAGATGGCGACGACGTGGATCAGGCCGGAGGCCAGGAAGTCGTTGCGCAGCTCGCCGGGCAGGCTGGAGCGCTTGCCCACGAGGATGGCCGAGAGCAACGCGCCGTGGGGCTCCGGCAGGACGCGGCGCACGCTGCGGTCGATGTGGTCACGGAGTCGCGTCAGCCAGGGTGCGCCGTCGGTGGGCGGCGGCAACAGGATGCGGACGTGCTGGGTGTCGATGCTGCCGGCGAAGATCTGGTCTGTTCTCTGAATTCCCGGCGAGCCGCGCGGCTGGGACGGTTCGAACGCGCCGGTGAGGGCCACGCGGGCGCCGGGTGGGGCCGCTCCGCCGGGAGCGAAGAACTCCACAAGGCCGGCGGCCGGCCTGAGTTCCGCTCCGACTGGGCCGGATCGTTCGACGCGTAGGGTTCGGCGGGCGCCGGGATGCGCATCGACGACTTCACCTTCCAGACGTAGCTCAACCCCCGGGGGCGCTTGCACCAGGGGCGCCTGTGACTGGTGGTGGTGAGCCGCACGGGCCAGCCCGAGCACCAGGGCAGCCGGAATCAGCAGGACGGCCAGCCACTTTGGGCGGACTACGCCGACCGCAAGCAGTGCGACTGCCAGAAGAGCCGTGAACCAGGCAGGAGCCGGACCCCACCAGGCGGTGGCGGCGACGCCGAAGAGCAGCGCGGCGCCCGCGCCGGCGATCAGGGCGCCTGGCCCCAGCCCCGCCCCGTATGATTTGCCGCGCCAGCCTCAATGCCGGACCACGCCATGGATCGACGCCGCCAACGCGCCTTGTTTGCCGCACTCTTCTCCATCTTTTTCATCACCCTCATTGTCTTTGTGTGGTCGCTGCAGTCGGGACCGGTCCCGATCCTGGTTGAGGGGATCCTGGTTGGCGCGATGGCGCTGCTGGCGTTGCGCGGTCGGCGACTGACGCCGACGCTGCGACGCAACCTGCGTCGGGTCTTTTGGCTCTTCTTCGTCGCCATCACCATCAGCGTCATCGCCTGGGTGCGCGAGGTCGGCCCGTTGCTGCCGATCGTGATCGAGGTGGTGTTGCTGATCGTCGCGCTGCTTGTCATGCGCGGGACGCGATCCCCGGACGATCCGGCGCCTGAAAGCTGATCAGCGGTAGGAGGCGGTCGACCGTGCCCCCTGGTATGCCCAGGGCCCGCAGGTCGTCGGCGGTACGCAGCGGGCCGAAGAAGGTGCGGGCGTGGACGATTCGAGCGGCGTAGACGGGGCCGATTCCCGGTAGCCGGGCGGCCAGCTCGTCAGCAGAGAGCGTGTTCACGGCGACAGTTCCCGCGGCTTCGGAAACGGGCGTGGCGCCGAGCGTCGTTGTGAAGGTCGGGGCCGGCTCGGGCGCCGCTCGCGTGCCTGCCAACATGATGCTGAAGACGAGGGCGGTGATTGCTGCGGTGACCGTCAGCAGGCCCAAGCCTCGACGGCTGGCGGCGCGTTCGGTGGTGGCCGACGGTAGCTCGGCGGGCTGTGTGACCCGGGGATCCGGAAGGGCCATTGGGCGCTAGCGATCTCCGCCGAGTTCGGCCATGACTTCGCCCATGCGCGCGGTGTCGTAGCCACCCATGGCGTGGACGGCTGTGGCGAAGGTCGGGTCGCGGACGACGGCCAGCAGAGCGGCGACGGGCGGGTGCTGCAGGTGCTCGCTGGGAATGACGAGGTCGTATTGCTCCATGCCGACGGGGATGAAGTCGGTGCCCACGGCGCGGGCGGCGGCGCGGATGCCCAGGGCGGCGTCGGCCATGCCGCTGTCCACGTCGGCGGCCACGGCCAGGTGGGTGTACTGCTCGCGGTCGTAGCCCTCGATTGCGGAGGGGTCGATGCCTTGGGTGGCCAGCAGGTGGTCCAGGAGCATGCGGGTTCCGGCGCCGCGCTGGCGGTTGACGAAGCGCACGCCGGGTCGGGCCAGGTCCGGCAGGGTCTTCAAGCCCTTGGGATTGCCCTGCGGGACGATCAGGCCCTGCTCGCGTTGGGCGAAGTGGATCAGGGTGACGGCGTGGCCGGGGAGAACCCGCCGAACGTCGGCCTCGTTGTAGACGCCGGTTGCCGGGTCCAGCAGGTGGCAGCCGGCCAGGTGGGCCTCGCCGCGGCGCAGCGCGACCAGCCCACCGTAGCTGCCGGCGTTGGTGGAGACCAGGCGCATGGGCGGCGCGCGGCGGGAGAGTTCGCTGGCCAGCAGGTCCAGGGCGGGGTCGTGGCTGCCGATGGCGACGGCGGTGTGCTCAATGCCCTCGGCTTCGCCCAGGAGCTCGACCTCGACCTCGGATCCGGCCGCGATGCCCTCGGAAAAGCGCGGGACGGTGACCAGGCCGTCGGCCCGCACCAGAGACATGATGACGCCGGCGGCTCGTTCCAGCGGGGCGGCGACGATACGGTCGCCGACGCGGCCGACGCGCACCCGGATGAACTCGTCGTCGCCGGCATGGGAAACGAGCTGGCGTGGGGTGACGGCCTTGACCGTGCGGCGTTGCGGAGCCGGGCGGCCCAGGCATTGCTCGATTAGCGGGCGGACGAAGAGTTCGAAGGTGAGGGCGGCGGAGACCGGGTAGCCGGGGATGCCGAGGACGGGCTTGCCGCGGGCGACGCCAAGGACCACGGGGTGGCCCGGGCGAACCGCGACACCGTGCACGAAGACGCTGCCGAGATCGGCGATGACGCGGGCGCTGTAGTCCTCGCGGCCGGCGGACGAGCCGGCGTTGATGACGACGATGTCTGCGGATTCGAGCCCGGCCTCGGTGGCGTCGCGGATAGCGTGGAAATCGTCGGCGACGATGTCGCCACGCAGCGATTGGGCGCCCCAGGTCTCGGCGAGGGCGCCGAGCATGAGGCCGTTGAACTCGATGAGTTCGCCGGGCTTTGGGGTACGGCCAACTTGGACCAACTCGCTGCCGGTGGGGATGACGGCGACGCGGGGCGGGGCGACCACGTCCACCTGGGCGTGGCCGGCGGCGGCGAGGGCGCCGAGATCGCGGGGTTCGAGGCGGCGGCCCTGGGGGAGCACGAGCTCCGAGGCCACGATGTCTTCACCCATCGGGCGGACGTGCTGCCAGGGCGCGGCGGCGGCGGTGATTTCGATCGCGCCGTCGCCGCGGTCGTGGATGTCCTCGATCATGATCTCGGCGTCGGTGTTGGGCGGCATGGCGTCGCCGGTGTCGATCCAGATCGCTTCGGCGTCCAGCTTGAGGTGGCGCGGAGAGGTCTCGGCGGCACCGACGGTGCTGGCGGCGGAGACGGCGACGCCGTCCATGGCGGCGGCGGGGAAGTGGGGGCTGGAGAGGGCGGCCCAGACGGGTGCGGCGGTGACGTGGCCGAGGGCCCGGTGGAGCGGCAGCCTGAGGGTCCGGCGGGGCGGCCAGCCCGGGAGCTCGGCCAGCGCCTTGGCCAGACATTCGCGTGCGGTGGCCAGGGGTACGTCGTAGAGGTAGACGGCGCGCTCGCCTGGGCTAAAAGGGTTCGACGTCAACCCAGGCGCCTTCCGGCAGCCCGCCGGCGTCCAGCGGGATGCGTATGAGACCCGAGGCGCGCACGAGCGTGGCGACCAGGTTGGAGGGACCAAGGACCGGAGTTGCCCACCATTCGCCGTCGCGCTGTTGAAGCGCCGCCGGCACGAAGTCGATGCGCCCGGTCTGCGAGGCGAGGCTGCGGGTCAGGCGCGCGCGGCGGCGTGGCGGCTCGTCGGCGGGACGTGCTCCGAGCAGGCGCCGAATGGTCGGGGCTACCACCAGCCCGAATACGACCATGGCGGACACCGGGTTGCCCGGCAGGCCGAAGACGGGTTTGCCGTCGGCCAGGGCGACGATGGTGGGTTTGCCCGGTTTGACGGCAATGCCGTGGGCCAGCACGCCGGGCTGACCGAGGCCGGCGATCACGTCGGCGGTCATGTCGCGGGTGCTGACGGAGCTGCCGGCCGAGATGACGACGAGGTCGCTGGCGCGCAGGGCTTCGCGGGTGAGGCGGTCCAGTTCGGTTCGGTCGTCGGGCGCGACGCCAAACTCGCGGACTTCGGCGCCCGCCTGGCGGGCCAGGGCGGTCAGGGTGGTGGCGTTGACATCACGGACCTGGCCGGGGGCCGGTGCGGCGTCAACCGGAACGATTTCGTCGCCCGACGACAGCACGCCAACGACGGGACGAGACGCTGCATCGACCTCGGTGATGCCCAAGGCGGCCAGCACTCCCAGGTCCTGTGCCCGTAGTTGGTGGCCGGCCGGCAGCAGTTCGTCGCCGGCGGCCAGGTCCTCGCCAGCCTGGATGACGTGCTGGCCGGGGGCCGCCGGACGCAGGACCTCGACGGAGGTCTCGTCCACCGGCTGGGTGTATTCCACCATCACGACCGCGTCAGCCTGGGGCGGCAGCATGCCGCCGGTGTGGATCAGCTGAGCTGTGCCGGGCTGAACCGGGCGCGTGGCCGCGGCGCCCATCGGGACCTCGCCGTCCACGGTCAGGAACGCGGGGAGCGCTTCGGTGGCGCCATAGGTGTCGGCGGCGCGGACGGCGTAGCCATCCATGGCGGAGCGGGCGAACGCCGGGCTGTCTTCGGGCGAGTTGATCGGCGCGGCGGTGACTCGACCCGCGGCGTCGTTCAGCCCGATGCGCTGGCTGCGCGGTGCGGCGGCCATGCGGTCGTATAGGCGAGCCAGCGCTTCGTCCGGCGTCACTATCTGGAAGAAGATGTCCGTCGTCATGCGGCAGGCGGCGCGAGGCGGCTGGTCCGCATTGTCACGCTCGGCGGCGTCACCGGTCCACGCCTGAGCGGTGGGCGTCCGCGAGCCGGGGGCGGGATTGGGTTGGGGGTGAAGTGGGAGCTATCTCTCGCCAGCCCCAACCCCCCAGGGGTTGGGGCGGGGGAGAGATAGCTTGGGCCGGATTTTTAGGGAGGTCCCCGACGTGG
>JAPPFO010000286.1 GCA_028875175.1 Chloroflexota bacterium
GGAACACCCCCTACGGGTGTTCCCGGCCGGCGGGCGCGAGTACCCCCAATAACGCGCGCCAGGCACCTCGACAACCAACCACATCCGCCTGCCCGTTTACACTGGCGCCAACCCGCCAAGCCCCGGAGCCGGTGTGACGGCCAACCTCGACCCCACCGGATCGCCCCGCCACTCGGGGCGCCGCTACCTGCCCGACGGGTCCGGCGTCAGCGTCCTCAGCTACGTCCTCGTCACCGCCGTCTTCGTCATCGTCCTGATCGTCGTGCTCACCTCCCTCGGCAACAGCATCGGCGAAGGTCTGCAAGACCTCGTCGACCAGATCCCCATCAGCCTCTGAGGAGCCACTAGCCCCGTGGACCGCGAACCCGACGAATACACCCCGGTCGAGTACCTCCGCCGCCTCACCGGCCGCGGCCGCCGCGTCATCCAGCACGCCGAGCTCGAAGCCGCCCGCCTCGGCCACGACGCCGTCGGTTCCGGCCACGTCCTCCTCGCCATCCTCGAGTCTCCCCAAACCGCCGCCGCTCGCGCCTTGCGCGACTCCGGGATCCACCCGGAACCGCTCCGCAACACGCTCCTCGACACCCTCCCTCCGGGCTATGCGCGCGACGACGGTCGCCGACCCCTCTCCGCCCAGGGCCGCAACGTCCTCCGCTCCGCTGCCCTGGAAGCCGAACGCATGGGCGTCCGCTTCATCGGCACCGAGCATTTGCTGCTCGGTGCCCTGGCCAATACCGGCCGTCTCACCTCCGGCGCGCTCGCCGCCGCCGGCGTCGACTTCCGCTCCCTCCGCCGCCGAATCGAGGCCGCGTACCAGCCCGGCTCGCCCGGCCGCGGCCGCCGTCGTCGCGGACGCTGGCGCGGTCGTGGCCGCCGCAGCAAGCCGCGCAGCATGCTGGCCGAATATGGCAGCGATTTCACCAACGCCGCCCGCACCGGCGACCTGGACCCCGTCATCGGCCGCCAGCTCGAGATGGACCGAGCCATCGAGGTCCTGCTGCGCCGAACCAAGAACAACCCCGTCCTGGTAGGCGATGCCGGTGTCGGCAAAACGGCCATCGCGGAAGGACTGGCTCACCGGATCGTCAAGGGCGACGTGCCGGACGAACTGCAAAACAAGCGGCTGGTCTCCCTCAGCCTCCCCGGCATGATTGCCGGCGCCAAGTACCGCGGCGAGTTTGAGGAGCGCGTCCAGCAGCTCATCGCCGAGGTCCGCAAGAGCGGCGACGTCATCCTGTTCATCGACGAGTTGCACACCGTCATCGGCGCCGGCGGCGCGGCTGGATCCCTGGACGCCGCCAACCTCCTCAAGGGCCATCTCGCCCGCGGCGAGGTCCAGGTCATCGGTGCCACCACCTGGCGCGAATACCGCCGCTACATCGCCAACGACAAGAGCCTCAACCGCCGCTTTCAGCCCATTGACGTCGACGAGCCCAGCGACGAGGACGCCGTCGAGATCCTCAAGGCCCTGCGACCCATCTACGAGTCCTATCACGGCGTCGAAGTCACCGACGACGCCGTCGACGCCTCGGTCCACCTGTCCCGCCGCTACGTCACCTCCCGCCAGCTGCCCGACAAGGCCATTGACCTGGTGGACGAAGCCGCCGCCCGCGCCAAGGTCCAGCGCCAGACCCCGCCTACCCGCATCCTCGAACTGCTGCGCCGCATCAAGGAACTCGACGCCGAAATCGCGACGGAATCCGAATCTCCGGACGACTCTGTGCATCCCCCTGCCTCCAGACGTCGAGTGCGCGACCAGGTCGCCGACGAATTGCGCGATGAACGCGCCGCCTGGGAGGCCGAATTCGGTTCGGACCGCCCCGTCATCACCCCCCACGAAATCGCGGAAGTCCTCTCCTCCTGGATCGGCGTGCCGCTACCCACCCTGGCCGAGAACGATTCCGACCGCTTCCTCCACATGGAAGACGACCTGCGCAAGCGTGTCGTTGGCCAGGACGACGTTCTCGCCGAACTCGGCCGCGCCCTGCGCCGCGCCCTGGCCGGCATGCGAGACGAGCGCCGCCCGATTGGGTCTTTCCTTTTCCTCGGCGAATCAGGTGTCGGTAAGACCGAGACCGCCAAGGCCCTGGCCCAATTCGTCAGCGGGACCGACGACAACCTGGTTCGGGTCGACATGTCGGAAATGTCGGAGTACCACAGCATCTCGCGACTCATCGGCTCCCCGCCGGGCTACGTCGGCTTCGACGAAGCCGGCGGCCTCACCGAGGCCGTCCGCCGCAACCCCTACTCCGTCGTCCTCTTCGACGACGTCGAGAAGGCGCACCCCCGCACGCTTCAGGTCTTGTTGCAAATAATGGAAGACGGCCTGCTGACCGATGCCAACGGCCGCCACGTGGATTTCCGTAACACCATTGTGGTCCTCACCTCGAACCTTGGCGTCGACCAGGTCACGGGACCCTCGATCGGCTTCGAACCCTCGTCCGAGTCGGCTCGGCGCTACACGGCCTACGAATCCCGCATCCGCGAATATGCCCGCCGCCAGCTCCCAGGCGAATTCCTGAACCGGCTCGACCGCCTGGTCGTCTTCCGCGCGCTCGAGGAAGAGGACATCCGGGAAATCGCGCGTCGCACGCTCTCGGACGCCATCCTGCGGGCCGAGAACCTGGGCATCCGGCTCCACATCACATCCGAAGCGCTGGACTTCATCGTGAACGTAACCCTGGGTCGTCAAGCCGGAGCTCGACCAATCGCGCAGTTGGTTGGCGAGTACGTCGACCAGCCCCTGACCGACCACGTCATGCAGGAATCGACCGAGGGACGTGAGTTCGAATTGCGCGTACAAGACGATAAGCCGACCATCGTCGAAACCACTCCAAGCCCCGCGAGTACCCCTGGCTAATCCGATGCAGGTGGGCTGATGGCGAAACTCGCCCCGCCCGAACGAATCCAGGGCGGGGCGGTTCTCTGCGGCTCGGCTAAGTCAGCCGCCGCCAGCCTCGGCACCGCCACTCGAGCACTCGCCGCCGCGCTCTTCCCGCCGCGCTGTGCCGCCTGCGGCCGCCCCGGCGCTGCCCTTTGCCAATCTTGCCTCGCCACCGCCACGCTCCTCTCCCACCCTCAATGCCGCCAATGCACTCGCCCCCTCACCTACGGCGACCAATGCGCCCGCTGCCGCCTTGAGCAACGTCGCATCGACCACCTCTACGTCCCCTACGCCTACACGCCGCCAATCCTCAACGCCGTCCACCGCTTCAAGTACGCCAACAAGCGCTACCTCGCCGCCGACCTGGCCGCTCTTGCCATGTCCGCTCTCCCGCCTGATCTGCAGGTCGACTTCGTGGTTCCGGTTCCGCTCGCCCCCAGCCGCGAGCGTCAGCGCGGCTACAACCAGGCTCGGCTCCTCGCCGCCGAAGTCGCTCGGCGCCTCGACCTGCAACTGGATACGGGCCTCCTCATTCGGCTGCGTGACACGCCGCCGCAAACCTCGCTTCCCCGCGCACGCCGCCTCCAGAACGTCCGCGGCGCCTTTCGCGCCCTGCGCAAGCTGTCCGGCGCCCGAATCCTCCTGGTCGATGATGTCACCACCACCGGCGCAACCATCGAGGCCGCAACCCGGGCCTTGCGAAGGCGCGGGGCCGTCTGGATTGGCGCCCTGGCGCTAGCCCGAACCCCGGAGGAACGCTCCGATGTTCCGCCGAATCCGGCCGGTTTACTCCTGTAGCGCTGATATACTCCGCCAATCTTGCGGTTGGGAGGCCCGCCCCCCGAGCCGCGTTCTCGCAAGCGCGTAAGGGGTGCGCCGGATGGCCCTCAGGCGTCGCGGCAGTGTGCAGAGCTACCCGGATGTCCCAGTCGACCTCTGGGTCACCTGCCGCAAGTGCGGCGGCATGCATTACCGCCCGGAATTCGAAGCCGCGCTGCGCGTGTGTCCATCGTGTAACTACCACGACCGCCTCGACGCCGCCGAGCGTATCGCCCTCCTGCTCGACGACCCTGATCAGTTTCAAGAGATTGACGCCGACATCACCGCAGCCGACCCGCTCGAATTCAGTCGACCCAGTGGCTCCTACGTCGGTCGCGTGGCCAAAGCCCGTGCTCTCACCTCACGTAACGAGGCGATCGTCTGCGGCGTCGGCCCGCTGCAAGGCCGGCAGGTCGCTCTGGGCGTCATGGAATTTGGCTTCATTGCCGGCAGTATGGGGTCGGCCACCGGCGAGAAGATCACGCGACTCTTCGAGCACGCCTTGCGACACCGCCTGCCGGTCATCACGGTGACGGCTTCTGGAGGCGCCCGACAGGACGAGGGTCTCTTCGCGCTGATGCAAATGGCCCGTACAACAGCGGCGGCCGCTCGCCTGGGCGAGGCCAGCGTTCCCCACATCTGTGTGATGGCTGATCCCACCCTGGCAGGAGTCACCGCCAGCTTCGCCGCCATAGCCGACATCATCATTGGCGAGCCGGGCGCCACTATTCGCTTCGCTGGGTCCCGCGTGGTGCAGGGCACGCTGCGCCGCCGGGCGCCGGTTGAAGACCACACCACCGAATGGGTGCTTCGGCAGGGCATGATCGATCTGGTGATTCCCCGTCGTGATCTGCGCGAGACCTTGGCTCGCGTGATCGGTCACCTTGCGCCAGCGCACGTGGCCGCTCCGGCGCCGATCGCTGCCAGGGCCGCTCGCGTCTGAGCACAGAGGCGTTCCGTGCTTGAATTCGAGCGCGACCTTGACGAACTCCGCGACCACATCGCCGAACTGGAACGCGACGCCGGCGCGGACTCGAACTCCCATGTCGCGCGCGAACTCGCCGTCCTGCAGCTAGAGCTTGAGGCGCGCACTGCCGACATCTTTGCCCACCTCACCCCCTGGCAGCGCGTTCAGTTGGCCCGTCACCCGCAGCGTCCCCATACCCAGGACTACATCGACCGCCTCTGCTCCGACTTCACCGAACTCCACGGCGACCGCCGCTACGCCGATGATCCTTCCGTCATCGCCGGGCTCGCAACGTTCCAAGGCCGTAGCGTGATCGTCGTGGGCCACCAGAAAGGCCGAAGTACGTCCGAGAATGTTGAGCGCAACTTCGGCATGGCCCATCCCGAGGGTTTTCGCAAAGCCCTGCGCCTGTTCGACATGGCCGAACGGTTTGGGCGTCCCGTTCTCACGTTTCTGGACACACCCGGCGCCAGCCCGACCCTTGACGACGAAAAGCGCGGTCAATCCTGGGCCATCGCCGAGAACATGGCCCGCCTTGCCCGGCTGCGCGTCCCGGTAATCGTCACCGTTATCGGCGAAGGCGGCAGCGGCGGCGCCCTGGCTCTCGGTGTTGGCGACCGTGTGCTAATGCTGGAACACGCCATCTACTCCGTGGCCTCGCCCGAAGCCGCCGCCGCCATCATCTGGCGCGACTCGGACCACGCCGAGGCCGCCGCCGCCGCCCTACGCCTGACAGCTCCCGATCTGCTGCACGCCGGGCTCATTGACCGCGTAGTCCCCGAACCCGACGGCGGCGCTCACCGAGACTTCGACATCGCCGCCGCGAATCTCCGTGCCCAACTGGCGCCCATGTTGCAGGAACTCTGTGCCCAGAACATCGACGACCTCGTCAATGCCCGCTACGCCAAGTTCCGCGCCATGGGCGAACATCAGAACGTGCCAGCCGGCTAACCGCGGTCGCCGGAACGAGAGACGGGCGGGCGGAAGTCTGGCTGATCCGCCGGGCACGCCCGAGCCCTTTCCAACCTCTGAACGTCATGACGCTCCGCCGCCACGCAGTCCGACTGCCAGACTCCAACTAACGTGACGATCCTGCAAAAGCTCTTCCTCGGCCTGCAGCCGCTAGTTACGACTCGGCAAATGTTGCCCACAACTCGGCTGCCTGCCGCCATTGAGTCGCTCAGCATCCTGTTGGTCTCGGACCTGCACGTTGGCGGGCGACCGCATCGCTCCCTTGCGGCGCTCGACGAGCTGGCCGGGAGAGAGACGGACCTGCTCATTGCGGCGGGCGACCTGGTGGAGAACGAGCGCTTCATCTCCGACGTGGGCGAGCGATTGGCACGAATCAACGCACGACTGGGCGCCTTTGCCGTTTGGGGAAACCACGATGCGTTTGGCAAGCCACAGGGCCGAGCCCCGAGCTGGCTGCGCGACGAGACGCGCTCGCTCCCACACATGGAGGCGGCGCTGGCCGCGCACGGCATTCAGACGCTGACCAACCGCTCCGTGCGTCTCACCGTCGACGGCGCCCCGCTGCAAATCGTCGGGACGGGCGATACTCATCTAGGCCTGTGCGACTTGGACGCCGCGTTTCAGGACGTGGACTCCACGGTCGTCACGATCCTCGCTGCCCACAAACCGGCCACCGCATTACAGTTGGCTGAGCCTCCCCGGGGGCTGACCCGGAACCCCCAAACCCACCGTGGGGGAGA
>JAPPFO010000149.1 GCA_028875175.1 Chloroflexota bacterium
GGGGGGGGGGGGGGGGGGGGGGGGGGGGGGGGGGGGGGGGGGCCGCCCCCCCCCGGGGGGCGGGCCCCCCGCGGGGCGACCGCGCCTAGGGGCGCGGCGGCTCGCCTGCCGCCTCTGCCACCAACACCACGTATGATGGAGCTGTCCTCGCTGCGCGGCATTGGCCGCCGTGGCGCCTACCTCAGTTGCCCCAAACTGGAGTTTCCGCGTGTCCGACGCTCGATCCGCCGCCACGCCCCGCCGTACCACGCGCCGGCGCCGCGACATCCGCGAACGGATGGAACGGGCCGTGCTGGATCACTGGGAGTTGCTGGACGACGAGGACATCGCGATCTTCACCATCCGGCGGCCGGACGGCAGCGACTTTGCAACGTTCGAGGCCGGCCAGTACACCATGCTGGCGTTCTGGGACCAGCCCGCCGACGACCCGCGGCCGCGACAGCTATCCATCGGCTCGACCCCGCTGGACCTGGACCACCTGGAGTTCTACGTAATCCTGGTGCGCGACTCGCGGGAGGACGGGTCCAACGTTCCCGGCGTGTTTACGGGCACGCTCTGGCGGCACAAGCCGGGCGACGAGATTCTCTACATGCCGCGGCCGGCCGGGCGGTTCACGCTCTCCCGCACCAGCCAGCCCGATGCGGTGTGCGTGGCCACGGGAACTGGCCTGGCGCCGTTCGTTTCCATGGCGCGCACGGCCTGGCACGAATACCAGGAAACCGGCCAGGTGGAGCGGCGGCTGACTATCGTGCATGGCGTTTCCTACGCCGATCAGCTGGGCTACAAGGACGAACTGGAACGGATGGCGGCCGACCCGGGATTCGGACTGGTCTATATCCCCACGATCAGCCGGCCGGACAGCGACCCCAACTTTGGCGAGGGCATGGGCCGCGGACGCGCCAACGACACCGTGCGCCTGATCTGCGGCAAGGAAATGAGCGGACGGGTGGAACCCTGGCTGCCCGACGAGCCGCTGGCCGCCCTGCAGGAGCGCCTGACGCCGGAGGGCGCGGCGCTCTACCTGTGCGGCAACCCGGAGATGATCGCGGACGCCAAGCCCGTATTGGCCGAGCAGGGATTCGAGACCGAAGGCCGAGAGTCCCAGGTCATTACCGAGGACTACTGGTAGCCGACCAGAACGTGCCGGGACCCGGCCCGGCCGAGCAGGCGCTCCCGGAGTTCCGGGTCGGTACCGGCTATGACCTGCACCGGCTGGGGGCCGACCGACCGTTGCGGGTCGCCGGCGTGGACATTGCGCCGAAGGGCGGCGCCATTGGTCACTCGGACGCTGACGTGGCCATGCACGCGCTGGTGGACGCCCTGCTGGGGGCGACAGGCGGGGGCGACATCGGCCGCCGCTACCCCAACACCGACCCGGCCAACCGCGACGCCGACAGTTCGCGATTCGTGGCTGAGACCATCGCCGACCTGCGAGCCGGGGGATGGGAACTGGTGAATGCCGACCTCACCGTCGTGCTGGAACGACCGAAGGTCTCGCCATTCGCCGACGCGATGCGCGAGCGATTGGCGGCAGCGCTGGGCACTCACGCCGAGCGCATCAGCCTGAAGGCCAAGACCAACGAGGGCGTCGACACCGTGGGCGCAGGCGAGGCGGTGGCCTGTCAAGCGGTTGTGTTGATGACACGCGGCGTCAATCAGGCCCCTGCGTAGAATGCCGTTGCCTCGCGCCAGCTTGGGTTTCGTCGTTTGACGCTTGCGATAACCAACACCCTCAGCGGGAAGAAAGAGCCGTTCAAGCCGCTGGGCAATCCCGTCACGATGTACGTCTGCGGCATGACGCCCAAGGACCGGCCGCACGTGGGGCACGCGTTCATGTTTGTGCATATGGACGTAATCCGACGCTATCTGGAGTACCGCGGCTACGCCGTTCGGTACGTCCAGAACTTCACGGACATTGACGACAAGATCATCGACCGGGCGCGAGTTGCCGGCCGCGACCCGCTGGACTGGGCGCGTGAGTACACCAACGCGTACTTCGAGGTGATGGACCGGCTACGGATCCGGCGCGCCGACGAGTATCCGCGCGTGACCGATAGCATTCCCGGGATCATCGACCACGTGCAGGAGCTCATCGACGGCGGACACGCCTATCCGACTTCGACCGGCGTCTATTTCGACGCGGCTACCTTCGAGGACTACGGCGCTCTCAGCGGCCGAACCGAGGAAGACGGCGCGGCTGGCGCCCGAATTGCGGTTGACGAAGAGAAGCGTGACCCGCGCGACTGGGCGTTATGGAAGCGTGACGACGAGAGCTCGGTGACCTGGGAGAGCCCCTGGGGGCGCGGTCGGCCCGGTTGGCACATCGAGTGCTCGACGATGATCCGGCACACGCTGGGCGAGCGAATCGACATCCACGGCGGCGGCGCCGACCTGATTTTTCCTCACCACGAAAACGAACTGGCCCAGTCCGAGGCCGCTACCGGGCGTCCGCCGTTCGTGTCCTACTGGACGCACACGGGCCTGGTGCTGACCGACGGCGAGAAAATGGCGCACTCGGTTGGAAATTTCACCACCACCGCGGACGTGCTGGCCGATGTGCCGCCGGACGTGCTTCGGCTCTACCTGCTGGGCGTGCACTATCGCTCGCCGTTGCAGTTCTCGCTGGCGGCGATCGAGCAGTCGCGCACGGGATACCAGCGGCTGCTGGCTGTCTCCCGAGCCCAGGGCGGCGCCGATGTCTCACGCGAGACATCCGGCGCGGATTTGGACTCGGAAACCGCCATTGCTCGGCAGGCGTTCGAAGCCGCCATGGACGACGACTTCAACGCGCCGCGGGCGATAGGGTCCCTGTTCGAGTTCGGACGCGCCATCAACCGCCTGGCGCCGACGTCCACAGCGGACGATGTGGAACGAGCGCAGGGTGTGCTTACCAGCCTGCTGGGCGTGCTGGGTATCGAGCTGCATGAACCGGACGCGGCGTCCGACGATGCGACGCCATTTATCGACCTGCTGGTGCACTTGCGCCAGCAACTGCGAGAGGCCAGGCAATGGGAGCTCGCCGACGAAATCCGCGACGATCTGGGCGCCCTCGACGTGGTACTCGAGGACACGCCCGACGGCACGGTCTGGCGTCGCGGGTAGGCCGACCGCAACTACCGGCCGCAGCCAGCGTCTGGGGACGTCACGCCGTCACGGAGGCATTGCGTCGCGGCGCTTCCGTCGAGCGGGTCTTCATCGCCCGACCACAGGCCGAAGCGATGGCCGACATTCGTTCCCTGGCCGCGACCGCAGCCGTTGCGGTCACCTTCACCGACGTATCGGAGCTCGATCAACTCAGTCACGGCGGGCAACACCAGGGGGTTGTCGCGGCCGTGCGTCCCCCGCCGCCAGCGACGATAGAGGACTTGCTTGAGGGCGAGAGCGCCGGCGGGCCGCCGTTGATCCTGGCGGCGGACCAGGTTCAGGATGTGGGCAACCTGGGCGGGCTGCTGCGGACGCTGGAAGCCGTAGATGGGACGGGCGCCATCGTGCCGGCTCGGCGGTCGGCCGCCCTTACCGGCGGACTGGCCCGGGCCTCGGCCGGCGCCAGCTTTCGGACGCCGCTGGTACAGGTGGCCAACCTCGCGCGGGCCCTCGATCAATTGCGCGAGGCGGGCGCCTGGGTCTACGCGCTCGACCAGCACGGCGATACGGACTTTACCGACGCGGACTTCAGCCGCCCGACCTGCGTGGTCGTGGGCGGCGAATCGCGCGGGGTCCGTCCCGGGGTGCGCAAGGCCTGTGACGCGGCCTTGCGAATCCCGATGTACGGTGGCGTCGGTTCGTTGAACGTGTCCGTCGCCGGCGCGCTGGTGCTGTACCACGCGGTGCGCTCGCGGCAGGAGGCCGATCCCAATGCCACCTGACACGATCAGCCTGGTTGGAATCACCTTGTACGGCTATCACGGCGTGCGGCCGGAAGAGCGCGCGCTGGGACAGCGGTTTGTTGTGGACCTGGAGCTTGAGTCCGACCTGCGCCGGGCAGGCGAGACTGACACCCTCGACGCCACGGTGAATTACAGCGAGGCGTACGAGCTCGTCGCCGAGATCATCGAGGGCGAGCCGGTCAACCTGCTTGAAACTCTGGCGGAGCGAATCGCCAGGGCGATGTTCGAACAATTCTCGCTGGTCCAGCGAAGCCGGGTCCGAATCGCCAAGCCCGGCGTCGCAATCTCCGGATCGATACTCCGGGAAGCGGCAGTGACGATCGACCGGGAGCGCACCGACAAGCACGGCTAGCGGCGGTCGAAAGGCCGCCGCGTCAGTTTCGTAAGGAATCTTACGATTCCTGCTTGACGGAGACTAGGAAGAGTCTCAATATGGCCATTACGGGCAGTTTAGCAAGTCTCCAATAGCGCGTCCGTGCCATCGGCGCACAGCAGAGTCTCTGTTTAACGAGCGGCAAGGTCGCGCCAAGTTTGTTTCCTCTTCTCCTCTTCGAAAGGCAGTGATATGGGAAACCTGGCGGTCTTTATCGACGGTGGCTATCTCGAAGCTTTACAGAAGCACGAATTCGACGTTCGGCTCGACGTCAAGAAACTCGTTGACGAGATCCAGGATCACGTCGAGGAGTCTAGCGCGGACAAGGTCGAACTGCTACGAGCGTACTATTACCACTGTCGGCCATATCGCAGCGATCCGCCAACGCCCGAAGAGATGGATCGGTACTCAAACTCACGTCGCTTTGAGGACGCACTGCGCTACTTGCCACGCTTCGAGGTGCGCCTGGGACACCTTCGGATGTCCGGCGTGGATGAATCGGGCGTCCCGATTTTCGAGCAGAAGCAGGTGGATCTGCTGCTGGGTCTGGATATGGCGTTGCTGGCGGGCAAGCACGAGGTTCAACACATCGCGCTGGTTGCCGGCGACGGCGACTTTGTTCCCGCGGTTCGGGTGCTAAAGAACGAGGGAATCATCGTCTGGCTCGTTCACGGTCCGCCCCAGGGCAACCACGGGTATCCGACATACTCGTTTGAGCTCTTCAAAACCGCCGACGAGCGAATGGAGTTGGACGAGGAGCTCATCGACCGTTTGCTGCGGTAGCCGCAGCTCGCGCCACCAAGCAGGTCAGGCGCAACAGACACTGTGACACCGTGATAACTACTTGGGCATACGTATACTTAAGAATCGCATTGAGGGCAGAAGCTACGACGTTGAGCGCATGTCATCCACTACGCGCTGAAGTTGCTTAAGGATGGTTTCAAATGTCTGCTTGATTGGTCCGCGTGCATCAATAACCGCAAAGTTGTGCTGTATCGCAAGTTCATGAAAGTGCGCGCTGATGCGTGCCTGGTAGCTCAGGAAACTCTCGAAGACGTCCTGTCCCCGCATAACGTCTAGCCCCGATTCCCAGAAATCGAATCCGCCGTTGATCAGTATCCTGGGTAGCAGGTGCTCAATGTCTACATCCAGGTAAACGACAGCATCGGGAACCGGCGCAAAGTCGTAGATGTCGGCGGTCCAGGCGGGATCGATCCCGCGCGTGGCGGCACGAGCGATCATGGAAAAGATGTAGCGGTCGGCCAGGACCACCATGCCGGCCCGGAGGGACGGAATGATCAGCCGTTCCACGCGGTCATAGAAATCGGTGGCGTAGAACAGGTTCAGGGTGATTGGGTCCAGATCATGGCCCGACTTCGCGCGCCGAATCCCGGGGCCAGCCAGTTCGGACCGCGTCAGGCCGGTGTCGACGACCCCGAATCCATGATCTTCCAGCCACTCTTTCATCAGCCGGACCTGCGTGGAGCGCCCCGAACCGTCCTGGCCTTCAACCACGATCAGGCGGCCGGGCAACGGGCTCAAGTCGATCCCCGGCGGCGGCTCGCCGTAGAAACGCAACGGTCGGTTGACCGGAGCGCTCACAGCGCCCGCCACATGTCAGCCAGATACCGACCGCTGAGGCCGGTGGCCGCCAGGGCTTCCTGCAGTCCTGAGTCTTCGGCTTGCATTGCGCCAGCCAGATGCGGCTGCACCAGCGCGCGCATCTTTTCCTGCTGATTCACCAGCGTGGCCGTGGCGTCGATGCGCTCCAGGCCGAACTCGTCAACGAGCCGCCCGTATTGGTCGCGAATGATCCCCTGGAATAGTCGGAACGATTCGGCGGGATCCCCACTCAGACCCAAGTCCAAGCCGGCTTCGTAGTGACTGAGTTCGTCGCGGCCGAGCTCAATCCGACGGATGGCTTCGTCAAGTGGAACATCGAAATAGAAGGCCAGCGTTGGGTCGGGGGCAAACGAGTAGAGCCGTCGTAACCAGCGGGCGCTGACGCCGCGAGCCGCGTCGCGGGCATAGGCCGTATAGACGTAACGATCGGCCAGAACAATGGCGCCGGC
>JAPPFO010000237.1:0-37471 GCA_028875175.1 Chloroflexota bacterium
TGTGTTCACCATGTCTCCGAACATGTGTTCATGATGTCCCCGGTCTGCACAAGGGCGAGGGAGAAAGAGCGGCGTCCTACAAAAGGAGTCTGACCATGTCCCGAGCCGCGTCGTGGTCGGGGTGGGTGCCCGGAAGACCCCTCACCGATTTCGGGCGAAGACGCCCGAATCTGCCTCTCCCCCAGGAGAGGGGAAAGACCGATGTCCCTTCGAATTAGGTGACACCTGAGATCTTTGCGTAACCCGGGAGTGGTTGCCCGAAAGAACCTCACCCCAACCCTCTCCCAGGGAGAGACCTTTGCGTAACCCGAGCGTGGTTGCCCGGAAGACCCCTCACCGGTTTCGGCCGGGGACGGCCGAACCTGCCTCTCCCCTCGGAGAGGGTGAAGAGCGCCGCGCCCCTTGGAGGTTGGAGTCCGTCCGCAGGCTCTGGCGCGTGGGTCAAGACCGGAAGACCCCTGAGCGTGACACTCTCGCCCAGGAGAGGGATTTAGTGACGGCCATAGGTTTGAGGGCCAGCAGCGCTTTTGCAAAGGTCTTCAAGGGGAGCGAGAGCAAGAGGCCTGCCGCTGTGAATCAGGCGGCGGCAAGGGTTCGGGCGAGTGTGACGGACTGCTGGAATACCGGATAGTGGGCGCCGCCGGTGAGGAGGTCGTCGAGGCGGAGGCGGGGCCGGGTGGGCGGTGGACGGCGGACGGCGACGTGGGTGATGGGGGCGAGGTCCGACTGACAGTCGACAACGATGTCCTCGGGCGACGGCATGTGGGCGAGGTAGCGGCTGGTTGGGGCGCTGAGCCGGACCATTTCAATCAGGACGTTCGGCGTTGACGACGGTTCACAGATGACATCGACCGCGTGGCCGTCGGACGCGAGACGCCAGCCCTGCGCCGTGCGGCGATCCAGTCGCCAGCCAAGGCGCGACGCCATCCAGCCGACGAGCAGGAGGGCGGCGGCGTGGCCGCCCGGCGACTGCTGGACGGCCAACTCAACCGACCTGACATGCTCCAAGTCGATGCGGGCGGCGGGCTGGTCGAAGGCCTGCGCGAACGCCTGGCGCCAGGCGAGCAGGCGAAGCCAGAGGGCATCGGTGACCCGGGCGTGGTGATCGGCGGTGACGACGTCGCCGAGCACCGCGAAGTCGGCGACAACGTCGGTCATGGCGCTGGAGTCGACCAGAATGCGATCGGCAATGTCGAGCATGTCGTCGAACAGGTGATCGTCAGTGACGGCTGGCCCGTTCCACCAAACGACGGTGGGGACGCCGCTGGCGGACCAGCTGGCGGCGATGGCGGCGCCTTCCTCGAATGCGCGGCCCTGCAGGGCGGCGGTCAGCAGTTCGCCGCGGATCGCGGAGGCGCCGTCGGACCTACGTGCGGACAAGAGGCTGACGCGCACCGGGTCGGAACTCCGGGCGGTGTCGGGGTCATTGACGAGGGCGATGACGCGGCCGGGGTAGGCGGCGACGACGGGCTGGGTCTCGGCTTCGATTTCAGCCCAGCCGGTGGGCTCGGGATAGCGGGCGACGATGGTGGCGAGGAGCATCTGGGCGTTGAGCTCGGCGCCTGCGTCGGCGGCCTGGCGGGCGGCTTGTTCGCGGAGGCGGGCAAGAGTTGGGAGGGTGTCGGCGATGGTGGTGGTGAGGTTCATCAGAGGGCTAAAGGCAGTTCATTTGGACCAAAGATGGGACAAGAGGTACGGCGTCGGTCTTCTTGCGTTCGGGGATGAGGAGATGCCCGGAGTTTCGACCCTCACCCCAGCCCTCTCCCTGCCAGAGACCTTTGCGTAACCCGAGGGCGGGTGCCCGGAAGACCCCTCACCGGTTTCGGCCGGGGACGGCCGAACCTGCCTCTCCCCCAGGAGAGGGTAAAGACCCGCGTCCCCTTGAAGAGATTGACACCGAACACCGTCGCCTTCCCCCGGGTGGGAGTAAAAGCGTCCGCGAACTGGAGGGTCACGGGAGTTTCGCAAAGGTCTCTGCCAGGGAGAGGGAGGAAGAGGCGTGTGATTCCCTAGATGCTTTCGAGCAGCGAAGGCGCCGGGGGCGCTCACAGGCGGCGCCAGCGGAAGCCGTCGGCTCGGAGGAGGTCGCCGGCCTGGCGGGGGCCCCAGCGGCCGGCTTCGTAGGTGGGGAGGCGGGAGACGGGGTCGCCTTCCCAGGCTTCGAGGATAGGCATGACGGCGCGCCAGGCGGCTTCGGTTTCGTCGCGGCGAATGAAGAGGGTCTGGTCGCCGAGCATCACGTCGAGCAGCAGGCGTTCGTAGGCGTCGGGGGACTCCTCGGCGAAGCTCTGGCCGTAGCCAAAGTCCATGCGGACCGGGCGGACGCGCATGCCGAGCCCGGGCTGCTTGGCCTCGAAGGTGATGGACACGCCTTCGTCGGGCTGGATGCGCAGGGCCAGTACGTTGGGCGGCACGCCGTCGGGGTTGGATTCGCCGAAGAGCAGGTGGGGGACTTCGTTGAACTGGATGGCGATTTCACTGGCGCGCTTGGCGAGGCGCTTGCCGCTGCGCAGGTAGAAGGGGACGCCCTTCCAGCGCCAGTTATCAATGAAGAAGCGAGAGGCAAAGTAGGTCTCGGTGGTGGAGTCGGGAGCCACGCCGTCCTCGTCGCGATAGGCGGGGACTTCCCGGCCTTCGACGAAGCCGGCGCCGTAGGACGCGCGCATGACGTTGCTGGCGACCTGGTCGGGTTCGAGGTGGCGCAGGGCGCGGAGGACCTTGACCTTTTCGTCGCGGATGGAGTCGGCCTGGAAGTCAACGGGCGGCTCCATGGCCACGAGGGCGAAGAGCTGCATGATGTGGTTCTGGACCATGTCGCGAAGGACGCCGGCTTCCTCGTAGTAGGTACCGCGACCCTCGAGGCCGACGGATTCCGCCACGGTAATTTGTACGGAGTCGATGTAGCGGCGGTTCCAGACCGGTTCGAAGATGACGTTGGCAAAGCGCAGGACAAGGACGTTCTGGACGGTTTCCTTACCCAGATAGTGGTCGATGCGGTAGATCTGCGATTCGTCGAAGACGTCGTTGGCGATCGCATTGAGGTCCAGGGCGGTGGCGAGGTCGCGGCCGAACGGCTTCTCGATGACGATGCGCGTCGTGCCGGGGCCGCGGTTGAGGCCGGTTTCGCCGAGCAGGCGGATGATCTCGGGGAAGAGGCTGGGCTGGGTGGCGAGGTAGAAGATGCGGTTGCCGCCGGTGCCGTGGCGGGTCTCGATATCGGCCAGCTCACGCTTCAGGTCTTCGTAGCCCGCGTGGGTGCTGAAGTCGCCACGGACGTAGTAGAGGCCCTGCTGGAAGGCGTTCCAGAGTTCGGGGTCGGGCTTGCCGGTGCGGGAGAAGCTGGTGGTGGCTTCGAGTTGGCGAGCCCGGTAACTCTCGTCGTCCATCGGGCGGCGACCCAGGCCGACGACGGCAAGGGACGACGGCAGCAGGGCGTTGCGTTCGAGGTTGTAGAGGGCGGGAATGAGCTTGCGGGCGGCGAGGTCGCCGGAGCCGCCGAAGATGATGAGGGTGTGACCGGGGGGAGCCTCCTGGAATGACAGGCCTTCACGTAGCGGATTGACTCCAAGCGCGGCGTCTAAGGCCTGGCCGTTCGTGCTCATGGGAAATGCTCCGTCAAGCGGAAGTGATCTGGTCCAGGGCGGTGCGAAGGGCGGAGGCCACGGTTTCGAGGTCGGTGGACGAGTCGCCGAGATGCAGGCGGAGGCGGCGGCGTTCGCGGGCGGCGAGGGATTCCAGGTCACCGATGGCTTGCGCGTCGATGAGCGTGCCGAAGGTGTAGCCGCGGGCAGGGACGTCAACATCATCCTGGTGATCGGCGGTGATCTGCAGGAACACACCGCTGTCGGGGCCGCCCTTGTGCAACTGGCCGGTGGAGTGCAGGAAGCGGGGACCGTAGCCGAGGGTGACGGCACGATGCAGGGCGTCGCGGAGCAGGGCCTGAATAGTGCGCAGGCCGGCGTCGTGAGCGGGCGTGCGGTCGACGTAGGCCTGGATGGAGATGTAGTCGCCGCGGCGGACGGAGCTGAGCCAACCGGTGAGGGCGGTGGTGAGGTCGGGGGCCTGGCTGCCGGCGGCGAGCACGCCGTTGGCGCTGGGGCCGGCGGGGATTTCGAACGGCTCGCCGGAGGCAGTGATCTGGCCGAGGACGCGGTCCGTGTTGTCCTTGCTCTCGGCGACGCTGGGCTGGTCGAATGGATTTATGTCAAGCAGCGAGCCGGCCACCGCGGTGGCGAGTTCCCAGGTGAGGAAGTGGGCGCCGATGTCGTGCGGATCGTCCAGCGGGAGGGTGATGACCGGGTGGCCGGCGTTGGCGAGAGCTTCGAGGCGGGCGCAGCGGCCGTCGTCGGGGTCGCCGGCCAGGGCGAGTTCCACGAAGACACGATCGTTGTCGTACATGCAGGGGTCGCCCAGCGGCTCGCCGTCGACCGGCACGATGCCCTGGCCTTCCTTTCCGGTGCTCTCAGCGACGAGCTGCTCGACCCAGGCGCCGACGGGCCGAAGGGAGGCGGAGGGTACGAGCGTGAGTTTGTTCCGCCCCGCCCCGGCGAGTGCACCGAGCGCCACGCCGATGGTGACGGGCGGGTTGGTGCTGACCGAGGGGTTGGCGGCAGAAGATTGACCGGCGGCTATGGCGCGATCGAGCAGCGGCTCCAGGTCAATGCCGGCGAGCGCCGCGGGGACGAGTCCGAAGAAGGACAGCGCGGAGTAACGGCCGCCGATGTCAGGCGGGTTGAGGAAGACGCGGGCGTAGGCGTGGTCCTGGGCGAGCGAGGCGAGGCTGGTTCCGGGATCGGTGATGGCGACGAAGTGGCGGCCTGGCGACTCAGCGCCGGCGGCGGCGTAGCGGGACCAGAAGTACTCGGCGAGAGTGGCGGTTTCCAGGGTGCCGCCGGACTTGCTGGCGACGATGAACAGTGACCGGTCGAGGTCAAGATCAGACTCGACGCGGCGGATGGCGGCGGGGTCGGTGGTGTCGAGGACCGTGAGTTGGGGCGAGCCCTCGGCCTGCGGGATGACGGAGGCCATGACCTCGGGGGCGAGGCTGCTGCCGCCCATGCCAAGGAGGACCACGTCGTCGACCTGTTGAGCGATCTCGGCGCTCCAGGCGGAGAGGTCGTCAACGCCGGCTCGCATGGATTCGGCCACGCGCAGCCAGCCGAGGCTGTCAGCAATCTGGTTTTGGACGAGGGGGTTCTGGGTCCAGAGGGAGAGATCGGCGGCCCAAAGACGACGGGCGACGTCGTTGGCCTGGGCGCGATCCAAGGCTTCGGCAACGGCATCAGTCGCCGGGCCAAAGCGAGCGGTGGGACCCTCGCCGGACATTGCGGCCTCAGTTCCAGGCTAGGAGGCGAGCGCCCCCGCCTTGGCCTCCAGGTCTTGCAGGAGGTCGTCGTAGGAGTCGATGAACTTCTGGACGCCCTCTTCCTGGAGCTGGTCCATGATGGCGTCGAGGTCGACGCCCAGGGCGGCGAGCCGCTCAAGGACGCCGCTCCAGTAGTCGGGGTCGCTGCTTACGGTGGACTGCACCTCGCCCTGCTCGCGGAAGGCGTCCATGGTGACCGAGGGCATGGTGTTGACGGTTTTGGGGCCGATGAGCTCGTCCACGTAGAGGGTGGGCGGGTACTCGGGATTCTTGGTGCTGGTGCTGGCCCAGAGCGGGCGCTGGGGCTGGGCGCCGTCGGCGGCCAGGGCCTGGTAGCGCTCGGAGGCGGAGATCTCCTCGAAGATCTCGTAGACGGCCTTGGAGTTGGCGATGGCGGCCTTGCCGAGGAGGGAGCGGATTTCATCGGCGTCGCCCGGGCGTTCCGCCAGGAGTGCTTCGAGCTGGGCATCAACGGCAGTGTCGATGCGGCTGACGAAGGTGCTGGCCACGGAGGCAACATCGTCCACCGGTTTGCCGGCAGCCGCGCGGTTTTCGAGGGCGCTGAGATAAGCATCGACCACGCCGCGGTAGACGGCCTGGGCGAAGATGAGGGTGATGTTGACGTTGACGCCTTCGCTGATCAGGGTCTCGACCGCGGGTAAACCGGCGGGCGTGGCGGGGACCTTGATCATGAGGTTTGGGCGGTTCACCGAGGCGAGCAGGCGGCGGGCTTCTTCGACCGTGCCCTCGGTGTCGTGGGCCAGGCGCGGGGAGACTTCCAGGCTGACGAAGCCGTCGGTCATGCCCGATTCGTCGAAGACCGGGCGCAGCACGTCGCAGGCGGCGGCGATGTCGTCAACGGCGATGGCCTCGAACATCTCCTCGGGCGAGAAGCCCTGGGCGCCGAGACGGCGGATGTCCTCGTCGTAGGTGTCGCTGCCCTTGATGGCCTCCTGGAAGATCGTGGGGTTGGAGGTCATGCCGCGGACGCCCTCTTCGGCGACCAGGCGGGCGAGTTCTCCAGAGTCGACCAGGTCCCGGCTGAGGAAGTCCAGCCAGACGCTTTGACCGTGCGCATGGAGTTCGTGCAGCGGGGTTTGAGACATCGAAACCTCCGGGGCCGGAGCAGCGTTGGTCGGCCGAGGTCGAGCGTGCAAGCGGGTGGCTTACACGGGTACGTCTGCTACAGCAATCGTACCAACGGGACCGCCGACGGCCTTCGGTCGTAGGCGTTGAGATCAGGCTGCCTTAATCAGGAAGGGATAGCAGGCACGGCACGATCCTCCGAAGGCGCGGCTATCGCGGCATGCCCCGTGTGTTGGGGCCCGGTGGTTTAGCGATGGCCGCTAGGGCGTAGCTCTCGGGCGCCTGCCAGGCCCCGGGACTCGCGGCTTCGGAAACTCCCGCATTGCCCTTGGTTGGCAGGGAACGAGCGTCGTCAGCAGCACCCGACGCCCACGTATCAGGGCGCGACGTAGCCGAAACCGATAGGAAGAACGACCAAGACCATAGCAATGAGCCCGGCAAAAATGAGCGCGCTCACTCGGACCGACGGCCAGAACGAGTCGCGCCAGAAGCGCGCTGGCGGGGCTGCGAGCCCGCGCCATACAAGCGTGGCGACAAACAGCGACACATAGGCCATGAGAACCACGTCGCCAATCAGAAACAATCGGCGCGGATCACGCACGAGCAGGTCTTGGACGATCTGTGCGCCCGAACCGACCGAGTAGATTCCCATCGCGAGCTGTCGCGACTGCGGGACGCCGTCCACCATGACGTCGCCAAGGGGCCCGGCACTTTCACCCATCAATCCGAGATGTACACGATGTGACGACTCGCTGACGATCACCAGGTTGAACTGTTCACCCCGGTTGCCGCGGACCGGTTCGAATTCGATGCGATTAATGGCGGGGCTGGACCGGTTCCCGCGCACCTCACCTCTGGTCGAGGCCGGGCGCCCGCCCTGGACGGGCACGAGGCTGACGAGAATGGTGGCGTGGTCGTCCTTCCCATCCGCGTCCTCGAGGTAGCCCCAGAGATCCAGCGCGGTCAGATTGCCGAGATGGGCCTGAACCGGTTGCTCAACTCGCGAGGTGGGGCTTGCGTAGGCGTTGGGGCGCATCCAGCCGGCTTCCTCCCATTCGTAGTCCGCGAGCAAGGCGGGAATACTCGCGGCGATTACGGCCACTGTCACCCCGAGGGCAGCCCACCGCACAAATGGAGTGCCCTGGCGCCGCCTGCCGTCAACGCTCACTGAGTGCCGGGTTACGAGCGTCTCGAAGAAAACCACAGCCAGGATCGCGCCGGCCATGATCTCCGACGCGTCGTCAAGATAGGTCCCCCACCAATGCGTCGTTCCGTACAGGACGCCGAAGCCGTCGCGAAGGATCGCGCCGATACCAAGCGCAACCGCCAGTGCGGTCAGTAGCAAGAGCGCCGGTTTTCGGCGAAACGACGTAAAGACGACCCATCCCGACAGCACGGCAAATGGGAAGGTAAGCACCATCACTACGGCCGCCCAATGAATGCCGCCCGGAAGGTCAGCGAGGTTCAATCTCGCGAGAATGAGCTGATATTGATCCCATTGCTTTAATGAGTCCTTGATGCTTGCGGCTTCTTCCCAGGCAATGAGCGCGGCGAAAAGCGCAACGGCGATCCAGCCGAGAACCCAGAGCCAGCGAGGATGCCGCTCGGCAGGCGGCGGGCGGACCAATTGCGCCGCTGCCAGGACAGCAACCGCTGCCCAAAGGCCGCTCGCATACCAGTTGGCCGCCGATTGCTCGCTGTCCAGGTTCAGGTGCTCGAACCACTCATAGAACCCAGGCCATAACCAGCCGGACGCAAAGAAGGCCAGTGGCAGGGTGAGCGCGACGTTCCCGGCCAAGAACACCACGCTGAGCCAGGCCCGGGTCCGCGGATGCCTAACGGAAAGCGTCCTGATCACGGGGCTTTTGGTGCGTGCATCCGACTCGCCTGACAAGCCGCTGAGTGTGCCCAGCGACTAAAGGGCTGGCAAACGCTGATACGGGCACCGGCGACACAGGTCGGACGGGGACATCAACGCGGCGCCGGTCCCCAGGCAAGCCGGCGAAACGGCGAGCTGGTTAGGGGCTGAGGCGTTCGCCGCGTTCGAGGGCCTGGACTTTGCGGAGGCGGCGGACGTAGCGCTTTTCGTCAGCAGCGAATTCGGCGCCGAGGAAGGCGTCGACAAGCTCCTCGATCAGCGAGAGTCCGACGATGCCGGAGCCGAGGCAGAGGATGTTCATGTCGTCGTGCTGGACGCCCTGGCGGGCGGAGTAGGTGTCGTGGCACATGCCGGCGCGGGCGCCCGCGATCTTGTTCGCCGCAACACAGGCGCCGACGCCGCTGCCGCAGACGATGATGCCGCGGTCGGCCTGGCCGCAGGCGACGGACTCGGCGACGGCGGCGGCGTAGTCGGGATAGTCCACGGATTCATCGGAGTGGGCGCCGAAGTCGATGACCTGGCAGCCGGCAGCTCGCAGGATCGCGACGAGGTCGGACTTGATGGCAAAGCCGCGGTGGTCCACGCCGATGGCGACGTTCATGGGTGTCTCCGGGGGTTGGCAGTGCTTGGGGGCAGTTTCCGCGACCGGGGAGCCGTTTGCACGTCTGTCCGGGGCTCAGCGGTTCTCAAGGCCACCTGACCCGGCCATGCGCTGGTAGAGGCGGCGCTGGCGGGCGCGGGCTTCCCGGTAGACGGCGTGGTGGGCAAGGTTGGGTTCGAATGGCGCGTCACCGGCGTCTTCGCGGTTGGCGGCTATCGGATGGCCGAGCGACTGGAGTGCCCAGATCGCGGCTCCGCGGCTGGTGGGTTCGGCGACGGCGGAGCGGATGAGGGGACGGCCGAGGACGTCGGCGAGGATCTGGGTCCAGCGGTCGGAGCGCTGGAGCGCGCCGCCAGAGACGTGCACGACGTGGGGTTCGCCGATGACGGGGACGAGCAAGTCGTAGATGGCCGCCAGGCGGTAGGCGACGGCTTCCAGGCCGGCCAGGAGCAGGTCGGCGGGTTGGGTGTTGAGGCGGGCGCCGTGGATGGTGGCGCGGGCCGCGTCGTCCCAGCCAGGACTGCGTTCGCCGGCGAGGAAGGGCAGCACGGTGAGGCCGTGGCCGTCCGGCGGCAGGGGGGCGACCACGTCATCGGGGTCGTCGCCACGGACGCCGCTCAGGAGCTCGCGCAACCAGGCGACGACGATCCCGCCATTGCTCTCGGCGCCGCCCAGCAGCGATCGCGAACGGTCGACACGGTACTCCCAGAGGCCGGCGGGAACCGAGCGCACCGGGCCGGAAACAAGCGCGCGAACGGCGGCGCTGGTGCCGATGTTGAAGACGATGGCGTCGGCCTCACCAGGGGCGGTTCCGAGGTTGCTGCACAGGCCATCGCCCAACGCGGGGAACCAGGGCACGTCGACCAGGGCGGGCCAGCGTTGGCGCCAGGGTTCGGCAAGGCCCCGCAACGGCTCGCCGGCCGGGTCAATGGCGCCGAGTGAGCCGGGATCGACGTGGAGCGCGCCAAGAGTGGCGAGGTCCCATTCGAGCTCACGACGGTTCAACATGCCGGACCAGGCAGCGAGGCTGAGCCCGAGGCCGCAGGGTCGTCCGAACAGGCGCTGGAAGGCGTATTCGGCGAAGGTGATCCAGCGGGCGACCTGGCGGACCACGTGCGGCTGAGTGCGGCGAAGCCAGCGCAGGCGGGCCGGCAGGTAGCTGGCGTGAATGGGCGTGCCGGTGCGGTCGTAGGAAGCGGCCACGTCCCACTCCTGGCGGAGTACTGAGGCGTCGGCGGCGCAGCGGGTGTCGGCGTACGTATAAATGGGCGTTTGCGGCTCGCCGGCGGCCGACACGCCGAGCACGCTGGACGCAAAGACACTGGCACCGACGCTCTGGATGGTGGTGACCTGAGGGCCGAGGCGCTGGAGGGCGACGTCAATGGCCTGCACCAGGCGGTCGAACAGGACGTCCGCGTCGACCTGGACGCCGCCGTCGGGCGTGGTGTCGAAGCCGGAGGCGATTTGCGCCTCGCTGCCGGGGATCGGTGAGCCATCTACGTTGTGGGCTGCGGCGCGGACCGAGGAACTGCCGACGTCGATGCTCAGTACCAGGGGCGACCGGCTGACCGAAGGCTCATTCGCCACGACGGAATCCCAGCGCAGGCGGCGCGGCGTCAGTTTAGGGCGGGAGCCTCCCTATACTTCGCGGCGCCCAGCCGCGGCGGAGCGACACGCGTAATGACCCGAGCGTGCGACCTGCTGGTGGTTGGAGGTGGCCCGGCGGGTGCGGCCGCCGCGATTGCCGCCCGACGGGCAGCGCCGGAACTCAGCACGGTGGTCCTGGACCGCCAGAAGTTTCCCAGGGACAAGGCTTGCGGCGACGGCCTGGGACCGGGCGTGGTAGCGCGCCTGGCGGACCTGGACGCCGGCGAGATCGTTCGGGGGCGCCGTCCGGTCGAGCGGCTGAAGATCGTTGCGCCGTCGGGCGCCGAGGTGGTGGGCGACCTGCCGGCCATCGGCACGAGCGCGCGGGGCTACGTGGTGCCGAGGTCGGAATTCGACCGTGACCTTCTGACCCACGCCCGCGATGTGGGCGCCGAGGTGCTGACCGAAAGCCGGCTCGAGGGATTGGCGACTCCCGCTGAGGGCCCGGTTCGCGTCACGTCGAGCGGTGCTGACGGATCGGTATCCCTCGAGGCACGGGCCGTTATCGCCGCCGATGGGGCGCGGTCGGACGTGCGGCGGCTGTTGGGCGTGGCTTACAACGATTCGGCGCACACCGGCGTGGCCATTCGGGCGTACGTGGAGCGGCCCGGCGGGTTCGAGCACATGGCGTTCTTTTTCATGCGCGAGTTGTTGCCGGCCTACGGCTGGATTTTCCCGATCGACGAGCGGGGCGCGAATGTAGGGGTGATGATCGACGCCGGCCGCTTCCGACAGCAGGGGCGGAGCCTGCCGGAGCTGCTGCGCGACTTTCTCCAATCCAGCGGCTACGAGGCCCTGGAGCCGCAGCGGTCGCGGGCGTACATGTTGCCGTTCGCCAGCTACGTGCCGCCGCTGGAGCATGGCCGGGTGGCGCTGATTGGCGATGCGGGGTCGATGATCAATCCGTTCTCGGGCGAGGGGATCGCCTACGGAATGGCTGCGGGAATGGAGGCGGCGACGCGCGCGGTGCGGGCGTTACGGTCGGGATCCGGCAGGCGGCCGTTCGAGGGGTTCGACGAGTGGTTTCGCGACCGATTCGACGAGCACTTCCGGGCGTCGGCGCGCGCCAAACGGCTGGCGCAGCGGGCCTGGATCGCTGACTTCGGCGTGCGCGCGGCGCGGCGAAGGCCGGAGTTTGTGCGGGAAGGCATTGAACTGCTGGTGGGCGAGGGGACGGCGCTGTCCTGGCGGAGCCTGGCGCGGTTGCTGGTGCACGGGCGCAGCTAGCCGCCCCTCGCCGGCCGGTGTCAGGCGCGTTGCGTCGGTGGTTGGTCCTCGCCGTCTGTAGAGATCGTGGGGGACACGTCGCCGGCGACTGAGGACGCTTCGCGGACGGCAGTTGCATCGTCGGCTTGCGCCGGGGCTGCATCAGGCGGCGCGGCGGTTGACTCGGTCGGCGGGGCTGTCTCCTCGGAACCAGCGGCGTCCGCAGGCGCTTCGGGGGGCGGTGCGCTCCTTGGGGGCTCGGGGTCTTCGCCGCGGAGCCGGTCGCCGATTTCGGTGAGGGTGGCGTCGACGCGCTTGACGACGGTCTGGGAGCGTTCGTGCCTGAGTGCGTCGTCCACCCGCTCCAGGGCTTTGTCGGCGAGCGTGACCATCTCACCGCGAATGCGGCGGGCCTCGTCACTTTCAAGGCCGGCCTCGACGCGCGATTTCGCTTCGGTCAGGCGGGTGCGGACCTTCTCGCCGCGTTCGCCGCCGACCTCGTCGCCCACACGCTTAATCAGGCCGTCAAGGCGACTTCCCCAGCCCGTTGGTTCCTTATCTTCCGCGCTCATGGTGTCACCTGGTACGGCGGATTCGATGCCTAGAGCTTACTGCGGCGGCTCGTGCTACCGTCGCGCCGCCGGACCCTGGAGTCGTCGCCCATGAGCACCCCGCGCCGAATCGCCGTTATTGAAGTCAACCACTGGCATTCCACCTACGACGCCGCCTATTTGACGGTTCTGCAGAACCTGGACCTGGATGTCGAGTTGGTCGGGGTATCGGACAGCGACGCCGCGATCGCGGAGGACCGGGCGCGCCGGTACGAGACAGCGGCGTTTACCGACTATCGCGAGATGGTTGACGCGACGAAGCCGGAGTTCGTGATCGCCCTTGGACGGCACGTGGAGATGCCGGAGATCGCGGGGTACCTGATCGAGGCCGGCATTCCATTCATGATGGAAAAGCCCATGGGTACCAGCGCGCGTGTCGTGAGCGGCCTGGCGGACCTGGCGGAGGCGCGCGGCGCCTGGGTCTCGGTGCCGTTTCCCAACCGGCAGTCGCCGTGGGCGGAGAAGGCGCGGGCGATGATTGCGGCGGACGAGTTCGGGCCGATATCGCACATCGTGTTTCGAATCATCCGGCCGACCATGCAGCGCTATGTCGAATGGGACTCGCCGTGGATGCTGGACCGCTCGCAGGCGGGCGGAGGCGCGCTGACCAACCTGGGCGGCCACGGGATGGACATGTCGCGGTTCCTGTTGGGCGAGGACGTGCAGGTGGCCTCGGCGGTCATCAGCAACATCGTGCACGCATCGGAGGTCGAGGACTACGCGCTGGCGACGCTGCGCAGCAGCAGCGGCACGCTGGTTCACGTGGAGGTGGGCTACACGATGCCCACGTGGCCCGCGAACGAATCCGACTCCGAGATGAAGGTGGCAGGCGCCAACGCCATGCTGAGCGCGGTAGCCGATGGACTACAGATCCTGGGTCCGGGACGAAACGAGCACATCGCAACGCCGGTGACCGTTGTCTCCTCGTATCCGAACTTCGTCAGGGACTGCCTGCAGCGGGTGGGTCGCGGGGATCCTCCGGCCATCACGCCGCGGGACTGCGCGAACGCGGTGCAGCTGATTGATGACGCGTACCAGGCGGCTGGACGGGTCTAGCTCGGCTTAGTCCCGCGGCTCCAGCCGACGGACTATCGCAAGGCTGCTGGCGGCAGAGGTCCGTGGATCGTCCAAGGCCACGTTGACTTCGACGCTCACGGGACCCTCGTAGGGCGCCTCGACAACCGCCCGCAGGGCTTCGCTGACCCAGGCCTCGTCCTGGACGCCTTCCAGCAAGCCAAGGTGCAGGTCGCTCCGGGCGTCGTTGTCGTTGACGTGGACGTATTGCAGGCGGTCGCCGGCGGCCTGGATTGACTCGGCCACGGACTCGCCGGCGATCTGGTTGTGGCCGACGTCAAGCAGCAAGTAGAGGTTGTCGTGGCCGCAGGCCGTGATGAAGTCGAGTGTTTCGCGGACGGTGGGAAGACCGCGGCCGGGGAAGTGCTCGATGCCGAGGCGGATGCCGGCGCGCCGGGCTTGGTCGGCCAGGATAAGGGCCGATTCTCGGTAGGCCGCGATGGCTGGGGCGTCGGGCGTGGCGGGGGGCGCGAGATACACGTCGGGAATGCCGAGATGCCGGGCTTCGAGGATTCCAGTCCGAACGTGGTCCACCGCAAGCTGCCGGGCGGCCTCCGAGGTGGCGTCCAGCAAGGCGCCGTCGGGCATGAGGTGGGCGACCGCCATGCAGGTAATTGGGAGGGTTCGTTCCGTTTCCGATAGCCGGCTATAGCCGGGGCGGACATCCACGGACTGGAACCCGGCGGCGGCGGCGAATTCGGTGGCGGCGGCCTGATCGTCGGGCAGACCCCACAGGCAGAACGCGACTTGCAGGCTCATTGGCGGCAGTCTCTCACGCGTCCGACGGGGGCGCGGCCCAGCCGCGGGTGCGCCCGACGGCGCGGCGCCAGGTGGGACGATCGATCGCGAGCGTTTCCAAGCCCGACTCGAACAGGGCTGGGTCCGGGCGAAGCGAGCGCAGCTCGTCCACGCTGGCCCATACGCCTTCGGCCAGGCCCGCCAGGTAGGCCGCGCCGAGCGCCGTGGTCTCGATATCCACCGGCCGGGCGACCGGACGGTTGGCGCTGGAGGCCTGGAGTTGCAGCAGCAGGTCATTGGCGGCTGCGCCGCCGTCGACGAACAGTTCGCCCTGGAGCGGCGGCATGAGGTCCAGGACGTCCTGCACCTGGTGGACAATGGCTTCCAGCGCGGCGCGGGCCAGGTGAGAGCCTGAGACCCCGCGCGTGAGGCCGAGAATCGCGCCGCGCGCGTCGGGATCCCAGTACGGCGCACCGAGCCCCGTGAAGGCCGGAACAATCACCGCCCCGGCGGTATCCGGCACCGCCCGCGCCAGCGCTTCGATTTCGGGGGCGGCGCCAATCAGGCCCAGTTCGTCGCGCAGCCACTGCACCAGGGCGCCGCCGGTGAACACGCTGCCTTCGTAGGCATAGGTCAAGCCATCGGGCCGACCCAGCGCCAGCGTCGTCAGCAGGTCTTCGATGTCGGGCGGCCGCGCGTCGCCCGCGTGCTGCAGGAGGAAGCAACCGGTGCCGTAGGTCACCTTGGCGGCCCCGGACGACACCGCCAGGTGACCGAACAGGGCGGCCTGTTGGTCGCCCGCGATGCCGCTGATCGGGGTTCCGGAGGCGACCGGCGCATCGCTGCCAGTCACCGCGCACCGGCCGACCGAGGGAACAATCTCCGGCAGGGCGTGCAATGGAATCTCAAACAGCTCGGTCATGTCCGTCGACCAGCAGCCCGTGTCGAGATCCATCAGCAGGGTTCGGGAGGCGTTGGTGGCGTCGATGCGGTGGGCGCCGCCGGACAGCCGGGCAATCAGCCAGGCATCGACGGTTCCGAGGCGCAAACGGCCGCTGTCGCGAGCCGAGGCGACCTCGGGCACGTGGTCCAGCATCCAGCCAAACTTGCCGGCGCTGAAATAAGGGCTGGGCCGCAGGCCGGTGATTGCGCGGATCACATCCCCGTGGCCACCGGCTTCCAGGTCGGCCATGGCCGGCCCGGTGCGGACGTCCTGCCAGACGATGGCCGGCCCCAGGGGCTCCAGGGTCGCCGCGTCCCAGGCCACGGCCGTTTCGCGCTGATTGGTGATGCCGATCGCCGCAACGGTTCCAGCCGGCGCGGCCTCAAGCACCTGTCGGGTGGTGCGCTGCACGCCGTCCCAGATCTGATTGGGGTCGTGCTCCACCCAGCCCGGACGCGGATAGCTCTGATCGACCGGCGCGTAGGCCCGGCCGACGATGCGGCTGTCCTCGTCGATGACCAGGGTCGTGGTGCCCGTCGTGCCCTGGTCAATGGCAAGAATCACCAAGGACCAACCCGTACGCCTCGCGGGGCAGGCGTACGGTAGCATCGGCGCCGCGCGGCCAGTGGCCGCGAAAAGGGGGGCGAGTGGTCCTGTGCGATCGGGCTCTGCGCGAGGCGATCGCGTCAGGCCGTCTCCACGTCACGCCGCTCGACGAAACCGCGATTCAGCCATCGAGCATCGACTTGCGCCTGGGCTCACGGTTCCAGGTCTTTGTGAATCAGACCGAGACGCATATCGATCCGAAGCTGAACCAGCCGGATCTGACCAAGACCGTCGAGGTCGACGACGGCGCCAGTTTCGTCCTCCACCCCGGCGAGTTCGTGCTGGGGGGCACGGTGGAGACTATCCAGATGGCGGACGACCTCGTGGGCCGCATCGAGGGCAAGAGTTCGCTGGGACGGCTAGGATTAATGGTGCACAGCACCGCAGGCTATGTAGATCCCGGCTTTCGCGGCAGTTTGACGCTGGAGTTGTCGAACCACGCCAACTTGCCCATCCTGCTCTGGCCCGGCATGCGGGTCAGCCAGCTTTCGGTGATGCAACTCACGAGCCCGGCGGAACGTCCGTACGGCTCGCCGGGTTTGGACAGCAAGTATCAGGACCAGCGGGGATCCACCCCCAGCCGGTCGCACCTTGGATTCGCCTACCGCGACGTCCACACGGCATAGGAGCACCCAATGGCAGAAGCCGCCGATCAGCCCGCAGTCGCCGCCGGCAGCGAGGAACCCTTCCTCGAATCGTCAGGCGGCGTGATCTTTCGCCAGAAGAACGGCCAGATTCAGGTGGCCGTGGTCCAGACGCAGCGCGGCGCCTGGGTCCTGCCCAAGGGCGCCGTGGAGCCGGGCGAAGCGCCCAAGGACGCGGCGGTGCGCGAAGTTCTGGAAGAAACCGGCATCGTGGGCGAAGTGGTGGACGACCTGGGCGAGATTCGCTACGAAGTCCGCCCCGACCTGTGGACGGGGTTTGTGCCGAAAGTCGTGCATCAGTACCTGCTGCGGTCCACCGGCGGCAGCATTCGCCCCGACCCGGCGGAGCACGTGGAGGCGCGCTGGGTGGCGATGCCGGACGCGGTGCGCATGCTGCATCACGTGAATGAGCGCACGATCATGCTTCGAGCGGAAGACCTGCTGAGCCGTCAGAACCCAGAGAACGTGGGTGCCTGAGGCCTCCAAGTGGAGACGCGCGGGCCGCGGGTTGGTTCTGGCCGCGGCGCTGGCGCTGGGGTTCACGGTATTCGGCGGGGGCGATGCGGGACCCACGGAGCCTGCGGCGTCAGGCACGCTGCGGCTCGCGGCCAACGAGCCGCTGACCCTTGATCCGGTTCACGTGCGCGACACGGGCTCAGCCGAGTATGTGCAGGAGATCTTCGCCGGTCTCACGCGCATTGCGCCCGATTTGTCGGTCGAACCCGACCTGGCTTCGGGCTGGACCGTCAGCAGCGACGGCCTGACGTACACCTTCACCATTCGCCAGCAGGCGAGGTTTCACGACGGTACCCCGTTGACCGCAACGGACGTCGTTTGGTCGTGGCGACGCGCCCTGGACCCGGACACCGGTTCGCTCTCGGGCCCCGTGTTCCTGGAAGACATTGAGGGCGCGGCGGAGTACGCGGCGGGTGAGGCGGAGTCGGTCTCGGGGCTGCGGGTGCGCGGCACGCGGACGCTTGAGGTCGCGCTGACCACACCGCTGTCCTTCTTCCCGAGCAAGCTCAGCGCCGGCCCCACACTGGTTGTGGACCAACGCACCGTCGCGGCGGCCGGCGAGTGGTGGCGCTCGCCCAACGGTTCGGGGCCTTACCAACTCCTCGACTGGCGCCCGGAATCGCTGATCAGGCTGGGCCGGGCGGATACGGTGCCCTGGCGGGCGGGTGGACCGGCGGTCGTTGAGTTCCATCAGCTTGACGTCGGCGAGAATCTCTTGCTGTATGAGAACGACGAGCTTGACCTGATCTCAATCGGGGCGTCCGATCTGAACCGGTTTCGCGACCCGAATGAACCGCGCAGCAGCCAATTGATCAGCACGCCCGACCTGGCGTTCCAATACCTTGGCTTCAACACGACGCTGGCGCCGTTCGACGACGTGCACGTGCGGCGAGCCCTGGCCCTGGCCACCGACCGGTCGTTCATCAATGAGGTCGTGCTGGCCGGAACACAGCGAGAGGCCAGGGGCGTCATTCCGCCGGGCTTGCCAGGTCACCGGGCGGACTTCGAAGGCCTGGCATTTGACCTGGACGCGGCGCAGGCTGAACTTGAGAAGTCGAGCTACGGCGGCGCCGACGCCCTGCCGCCCATCACCGTGGTAGCGCCGGGCGACGGCCTGTCAGGGAGTCCATTCGTGGAGCTCATCGTCGATCCGTGGCGTACCGAACTTGGCGTGGACGTGGTGATCGAGGTGCGCTCTTTCGACGATCTCCTCACCTCGCTGGATGATCCGGACCACGATATCCAGGCGTTTTTCCTTGGGTGGTCGGCCGACTTCCCCGACGCCTTCAACTTCACCGGCGAGCTGTTCGGTTCCAACCGACCGGACAACTCGTGGCGCTATTCGGATGATGTCGTCGACAACCTCATTCAGCAGGCTCGGTCGGCCGCTACCGACGACGAGCGGCTGGCGCGCTATGGGGAGATTGAAAATCGAGTCATCGAGCAGGGGGTGCTCATTCCCCTGCTGTTCTTTGTATCGCACGAGCTGGTGCAGCCCTGGGTGGAAGGCTATGCCGGCCGCCCGATGACGCGAGAGTGGCTCACCGAGCTGACGATCGCCGGTTGAACCCATGCCGCTGAACCGTCGGCGGTTTGTTGGCCTGGCCGGTAGCGGCGTTGCGCTTGCGGCCCTGGCGGCGTGCGAAGGACCGCTAACGCTCGAAGGCGACGACCAAGGCCAGCGCCTCGAACTGCTGCTGGACGAGCCCGCCACCATCGATCCGGCGCTGGTCGCGCAGCCGCAGGAGGCGACGGTTGCGGAGGCTCTGTTCGAGCCGCTCGTCCGCGTCGGCGAAGGCGGAGTGGCCCAACCAGCCGCCGCCGAATCGTGGCAGATCACGGACGCCGGGCATGCCTACCAGTTCAATCTTGCGGCCAGCGGCCGATGGACGTCGGGTGAGGCGGTCTCGTCCGACGATTTTGTCTGGTCCTGGCGGCGCAACCTGGCGCCGGAACTGGGCGCCACGTTTAACTACCTCCTGTTCCCGATCACGGGGGCGGAGAGCTATGCCGCTGGCGGCCGCAATCGCGACGAGCCGGAGATAGGCGCGCCGGACACGTCGACCCTGCGGGTGCACCTGAGAAGCTCCACGCCCGGATTCCTGGCGCGCGTGGCGACCTCGACGTTCGTTCCGCTGCCACGGGCGGAAATCGAGGGCACGGGGGCCTCTTGGACCGACCCGATCCGGATTCGCAGCAACGGGCCGTACAAGCTGGCGCAGTGGGACCGCGGCTTGGGCATGACGCTGCATCGCAATACGGAATACGGCGGTTCGGCGCCGCCGGTGTTCAGCGACGTCGTGATTCGATTCCCGCGCTCCGCCGACTCGCGGCTACAGGACTTTCATGCAAGTCCGGCGCACGCCGCCAGCGTGAGCGGAGCGGACTACAGGTCGGCGATGGCCAACGCGGACCTGCGGCCGCAGGTGCGGCTGTTCGAGCGCGCGGGAACGTGGTTCATCGTGTTCAACACGCGCAAGGCGCCCTGGGACGCGGCAGCCGTGCGGCGCGCGCTATCGCTGGCGCTCGACCGCGAGGCGTTGACCGCGGCCGTGTTCGACCAGCCCACGCTGCCGGCGCAGCGGCTGACACCCGGGAGCATCCTGGCGGCCGAGCCGGGCGGCGCGCCGAACGTCGACGAGGCGCGGGCCCTGCTGGCGAGCGCCGGGTTTCCCAACGGTGAAGGTCTCCCGCCCCTGCGTTTCACCTACCACCGCACGGACCAGTGGGATCGGCTGGCCGCCGAACTGACCCGAATATGGGACGACACGCTGGGCGTGGTGGTGCAGCCGGACGTGCGCGAGTGGCGCGACTTTCTGGACTTCTCGAACGCGCCCGGCGACTTTGACGCCTATCGCGCCGGCTGGACTTCGGAATACCGCCACCCCGCCAACTGGCTGGATGACCTGTGGCGTTCCGACATGGACTTCTTCCGCACGGGCTGGGCCAACAGCGCGTTTGACCAACACCTGGCCACGGCAGCCGCGACAACGGACCAGGAGGCCCAGCGGGAGGCCTACGCGGCCGCCGACGCCGTGCTGGAATCCGAGGCGCCGGCAATCGCCATAGGCAGCCACGCCTCAGCCTTCCTGCTGAAGCCTGACGTGACGGGGTTTGGAATCGACCCGGTGAGCGGCGCGATCGACCTGGCGCAGGTTTCACTCAACGCCTAGGCGATCGCGTCCGCGGCACGCGGCTCAGCGCTCGATCGGCTGTCCGATCATCGAGCCCCACTCCGTCCAGGAGCCGTCGTAGTTGCGGACGTTGCCGACGCCCAGCAACTCGTGCAGCGCGAACCAGGTGTGGGCGGAGCGCTCGCCGATGCGGCAGTAGGTGATGACGGGTGCATCGCCCGTAGCGCCGAGCGGACCATAAATCTCCAGCAACTCGTCGGCCGACTTGAATGTTCCATCGGCCTCGTTGACGGCGGTTAGCCAGGGCACGTTGTCGGCGCCGGGAATGTGGCCGCCGCGCTGTGACAGTTCCTGGAGGCCCGGCGGAGCCAGGATCTCGCCGGTGAACTCAGCGGGCGAACGCACGTCCACCAGCACGGTGGAGCCGTCGTCAAGCGCGGCGCGGACATCCGGCTGCAAGACACGCAACGACGGGTCGGCCTCACCGGCCTCGTAGGTGGTGGACTCGACGACGGTCTCGTCGGTGGTCAACTCGCGGCCTTCCTGCTCCCACTTGAGCCGGCCGCCGTTCATCAGGCTCACGCGCTCGTGGCCGCCCATCTTGAACTGCCAGTAGGCGAAGGCGGCGAACCAGTTGTTGTTGTCGCCGTACAGAATGACGTGGGTGTCGGCGGCGATGCCGGAGCTTTCGAGCAGCTCCTTCCACTGTTCCGGCGAGGCAATGTCGCGCCGGATGCCGTCGGAAAGCTGGGTCTCCCAATTCCAACCCACGGCGCCGGGAATGTGCCCGGAGTCGTACGAGGACGTGTCGACATCCACCTCGACCAGTCGGACGTCATCGTCGCCGCCATGGGCAGCGACCCAGTCGGTGTCGACGAGGGTGTCTGGATTCACATATTCGGCCATTGAGGCTACCTACCTGGGATTGCTGACTCGCCCGCGCGGATGCGGGGCCAATTCTTGCACGAAATCGAATCCGTATTACATTCGCGTTCGCGCGAGTGGGCTACAGTGCCCGCCGCCACCTCCACGGTCAATGTCGCCCCATGCCCTCTAGCGCCCGTCGCCAGCGCAGCATTCGGGGCGCGCTGCTGGCGCTGGCGCTCCTGGGCGGGGTGTTTCTTGCCCCAGCCCGGTTTGCGCAGGCGGAATCGCCGGCGGATTGGGCTAGCGCCCAGGGCTGGTTCTATACGCAGGCCGGACCGGGCGACGGTCTCGGTTTCGAAGTGACGGATGCGGACGACATCCCGTTCTGGACGTTCTTTCAGTCCGCCGGTGGGGTTCGGCAGCTTGGCTACCCACTTTCCAATCGCTGGTCGGAGGGTCCGCTGACCTTCCAGGCGTTTCAGAAGGCCGTTCTTCAATGGACGCTGGCCGACGGGGTGACGTTGCTGAACGTCTATGACCAACTCAGCCAGGCCGGGCGGGACCCCTGGTTGAGAACCGCGCGCGGCATTCCGGTTCCGCCGGACGCAGGGGAAGCGGACGGGCGTGCGTTTGACGAAGTCTTAGCGGAACGCCTGGAGATGCTGAAGCGTTATCCGGAGATCGAGCGCCGCTGGTTTCGCAATGACCGCTGGCTGGATGCCTATGGCCTGCCGGTGGTCGTCGAAGACCGGGGCGACCTTGTGGTACTGCGGGCGCAGCGCGCGGTGTTCCGGCTGTGGCGCCCTGACTCCGAAGCGGCGGTCAGCCCGCCCAATGTCCTCATTGCTCACAGCGGATTGGACTACCGGGACGGCGGCCTGATTCCGGCCGAGGCGACGGCCGCAATCCCCGATCCGAACCTGGCCGGAACGACGGGGCTGCTGGCGTTCCTGAGCAACCGCAGCGGGGCGTGGAATCTTTGGTCGATGACCCCAACGGGAACCGAGCTCACGCAGCTCACGCAGTCGGGAGGCCTGACCAGCCGCCCGAACTGGTCGCCCGACGGTCGGCGGATTGCGTACGCCGCGTTTGCGAGCGGGGGGTACCAGGTCTTTGTGGCGGACAGCGACGGTGGGAACCCACAGCAACTGACGAACACCACCGCCACGGACTGGGAGGCCTGGTGGTCGCCGGATGGCGAGCGCCTGGTGTTTGCCAGCACACGCAGCGGCGAGAGTGAGATTTACACCATGTTCGCGGACGGCTCCGACCAGCGGATTATTGGGGATCAAGCCGGGTTTCTCTGCTACCCCGCATGGTCGCCAGACGGCACGCAACTGATCTTTGCCAGCGGCTCCGACATCGTGACGGTGGACCTTGCCAATCCTTTGCGGACGCGCTCGGTGATCAGCAGCGGGCGCGATCCTTCGTTTTCCCCGGACGGCACGCTGATTACCTTTGCGCGCTGGGTGGGCGACGCGTTTGATGTGTTTGTGGCGGACGCGGACGGGTCGAACGAGATACGGCTGACCACGCACCCGGCGCCTGACTGGAATCCGGTGTTTTCGCCGGACGGCGCGAAAATCGCCTTTGCGAGCTACCGGGACGCCAACTGGGAGATCTATACCGTTCGGGTCGACGGGACGGACCTGCAGCGGATTACGAACAACCCGGCGTCGGACTACCTGCCGGCCTGGGGAAGTGCCCTAGACGCCACCCTGCAAACGCGAGCGGGCAGCGGCAGCCGCCCCAAGTAGACCCACGTTTTCGCCCAGCGACCAGGGTTCGAGCCGCAGGTTGGGCGCGGTGCTCTCCAGGAGATGCTGGCGGACCGTAGCCCGGAGCGGATCGAACAGGAGGTCGCCGGCGTTGGCGATTCCGCCGCCGATGACCACCGTGTCCAGGTTGACGAGGTGGGCGACGTTGACGATGCCAAAGCCGACGGCGCGTCCGGCGCGGGCCAGGGCCTCGGTCGCCAATTCGTCGCCTCGTTGCGCGGCCTCAACGACGTCGCGGCCGGAAGGGTCGGTCTGTCCGCCGAGACTGCTGGAGCGGCCTTCGGCGATTCGGTCTGCGACCCAGGCGGCAATGTCAGGACCGGCGGCGAGGGCCTCGATGCACCCGCGATTGCCGCAATCACAGAGCGGACCGTCAAAGTCGACCGTCATGTGGCCGAACTCGCCGGCGCTGCCGTAGGCGCCGTGCCAGAGCTCACCGTCCAATATCAGGCCGCCGCCCACGCCAGTACTGACGGTGATATAGAGCATGTTCCGGGAGCCCTGGGCGACTCCGTACTGGTTCTCGGCCAGCGCGGCGGCGTTGGCGTCGTTCTCGAGGAACGCCGGAAGGCCAACGGCATCGCCGATTCGCGCCGCCAGCGGGACTTCCTTCCAGCCCGGCAGGTTGGGCGCCTCGTGAATGACGCCGGTGGCCCAGTCGAGCGGCCCCGGGGCGCCGATTCCGACGGCTGCGAGCTCCGAGACGTCAACGGACGCCCGCGCCAGCGAGTCATGCAGCACGCCAACGATGCGGTCGATTACCGCGTCCGGCCCCTGAGACGCCTCCGTGGCACCGGCCACGAAGCCCGCAATGCCGCCGTTCCCGTCAACGACGGCCGCGCGCACGCTGGTCCCGCCAAGATCGATTGCGCCGACCGGCCTGGACACATCAGGCATCGATCGAGCCCTTGACCGGCGGCGCCGCGAGACTGTCCGGCTCGCGTGCGCTTCTACGTCGCAGCGCCTGGACGATTTCGAACAGCACCATGGCCGCGAAGATGAAGACCGGCGCCAGCAGCATGCCACCTCGGGGGCCGGCGGCGTCCGACGCGGTTCCGATCATGGGCGCGAGCAGCGCGCCGCCAACGCTGGCCATGGCCGCGAGGCCCCCGGCAAGGGATCCGGCCATTTCCGGCCGAAGACGCAGGCCGATTCCCAGTGCAGTTGGAAAGACGCCCCCGACCGTTGCGCCCGTCAGGACGAAGCCCAGCACAGCCAGCGGCGCGGAATTCGCCAGCGCCGCCAATCCCGACATGCCGAATGCGAGCGCGAGCGACCAGCGAACGATGCTCGACGCACGCCAGGTGCCCACGAGACGGGCCACGACCAATCGCCCGAGCAAGACTCCAATCCAGAACGTCGTCACGGAAGCGGCCGCGGCAGCTCGCGGGATTCCCTGCACGCGTTCCATGAACGCCGCACCGAAGTCACCGAACGCGATTTCGACCCCGACGTACAGCATCAGGACCAGTCCAAGCAGAATCGACACCGGCGAGCCAAGCGCTCTGACTACGCCGCGAACGGGGGGAACGGCGCCAGTACGCGGCGGGTAGGACAAGCGCATGAACATGAGGCCGCTGGTGGCAAACCAGACGGCCACGACCACGTAGGCCACTCGCCAGCTGGCAAACGCCGCAAGGCAGATTGCCACGAGTGGCGGCGCCACGATGGCCCCGAGGGCGAACGCGGTGTTGAACAGGTTGAGGTCGCGCGTGCTGCGCTCGCGGGCCAGGTCGGCGACGAGCGCTGTTGCGGCCGCCAGGCCCGGACCGAACCCGGCGCCAATCAGAAACCCCGCCGCCAGCAGGGAGCCGAACGTGGGGCTGGCGGCAAACCAGAACATGGCCAGGGCCGTTCCAAGCGCCGACGGGACCATCACCGCTCGGCGACCAAAGCGGTCAGACACCGCACCGCCAGCCAGCGACCCGGCAATGAAGCCGACGGAGATAACGGTTATGACCACGCTGATCTGGCTATACGTGATGCCGAAGTCTTCGCTGATCGATTCGAGTGACGGGCCAAAAACGCTGATGGCTGCGCCGCCGGCGGCGTAGAACCACATGCTGGCCGCGAGGATCATGGTGCGTGCCCGACCGCCGACGATCTGGTGGCCGTCAACTTCGTAACTCGGCCGTGTGCAGCCGGCGCGCCAGCAGCAATAGGAGAAAGGCAATGCCAAGCGTGACCGGCATAAGAGCCACCGCCGCACGCACAGACTGCGCGTCCGCAACGGCGCCTGCCGCCAGCGAGAGACCGGCGAACCCCGCGCCCCCCATGGCGAGCATGAAGCCGGCGATCATGCCGGCCGCCGACGGTCGGTAACGCACCCCAATCCCGACCACCGTGGTAAAGACCGGTCCGGCCGCCAATCCGGCGAGCACGGCGGCGGCGAGGATTGCCAGGGGCTGGGAAACTCCGGCAACGATGGCCGCGAAGAGAAGCGAAAGACCCAGACTTCCAAGAGCCAGGTTGTAGGGCTGCACTCGCAGCGCCAGCCATGCGCCAATGATCCGCCCGAGCGATATGCCGAACCAGAAGGCTGCGACCAGGGTGGCCGCGGCCGGGCGCGAGAATCCATGGTCGGCCTCCAGGTACGCGGCCAGGAACCCGCCGAGGCCGAGTTGCATGCTGAAGTAGCCGACGACGACACAGCCGAGCAGGATCGGCACGGGACGCAGGACGGCGGAGACCAGGGCGCCACCTTTGGCGCGAAGCTCGGAAGCGGCCGGAATGCGTGCCGACAGCAGCATGATCGACGTCAGCATGACCAACAGCGCCGCGGTGAGATAGCCGCCGCGCCAGCCGATCGGCGTTTGCAGCAGTGCGCCGACCAGCGGCGGCGCCGTAAGCGCGCCCAAGCCAAAGGGCATCTGCGAGATCGTCATGGCGCGGCCGGTTGCGTCGCCCGCAACGTCTGAGATGGTGGCCATGAGCGGGGCCTCCGTCAGCCCAAATCCAAAGCCGTTCAGGCAGGCGCCAAGCAGCAACACTTCCAGCGCCGGCGAGAAGCCGGACGTCAGCAACCCGATTGCAAAGAGGGTCACGCCGGTGGTAAGCGTGAAGCGACGGCCGAGCCGATCCGCCACCAACCCGCCGACAATCGTGCCGGTTGCGTACGAAGTCGCGGGAACGATCAACGTCAGGACCACCAGCACATAGGAGAGGTTGAGGTCGGCGCGCACCGCCTCGAGCGATGGACCTGGAATCGCCAGCACGAGGCCGACGGTGAAATAGAACGGCATGGAGCGTGGGACGACCGAGCGCCGCCCGCCGATGGTCATGCGCGAGCCAGGCGCCAGTCTTTCCGCGGGCGGTCAGGCGGACGGTTCAAACGCGCCGCTCTCGAGGATGGCGTCGTCCGCATCAAAGCCGAACGGGCTGGCCGGGTCGATGACCTCGCAGGTTCCCGGCAGGTCGTCGAGCACGCCCTCGCTGACCCAGAAGGTCTCCAGATCCAGGGTGTTTTGGATCCGCCCGATCCGGAGCGGCTGATTGGTGGTTCGGGCGGCCAGGTGCAGGACCGTTTCGTAGCACGCACGGTCGGTGGGCAGCGTCAGCGGCACCTTGGCGGCGTGCAGCGCCATGGCGGTGAGGGTGTTCATGGCCAGGGCTTCGTGGTCGATGGCGTCGGCCAGCTTGCGGCTGCAGAGATCGGCCAGCCCGATACCGACGGCGTTGCCGTGGGACTCGGGCGTGAGACCCAGGACGGCCAGCCAGCCATAGTCGGGCGTGCGGTCAAGCTCTCCCAGGCGACGCCACATGCCGACGACGTTGGGATCCATGCCCGATCCGGAGATGTTCTTGCCCATGCGGTCGATCAGCAGACCGTCGAGCTTGTCCAGCGGCAGACGCGGCATGAGCTTGTGGGCGATCTTGAGAAGGGCTTCGTCGGTCGCGTGGAAGGCCTCCGGGGGCACGACCTCGGCGCGGGCGGGCCGGTCAAAGGCGTTCTCGACCAGGGCAACGCCGCAAAGGAGATGCCCGGATGCCACGGTCAGAGCCGCCGCCTCGGGAATGCCCGTGGCCAGCGGGTGCGCGTGCAGCGATTCGGCCCCGCGGCGATTGCCGAGGCCGATGACACTCATCTTGCACAGGCCGCTTTCGATCGGCCCGCGGAAGCCCGTGTGGGGCTTGACGCGGCCAATCACGATCACGCCGTCGGACGCCGCGGCCGCGGCGTCCAGGTGGACGGTGATGCCGGAAGCCGTCTTGCCCAGTTCGACCGTGTCCATGGTGGCTCGAACCGGAGCGCCGACGCTCCGCTCGTGCACCCCGTAGTCGGCGAGAACCGACGCCTGTCCCTCGGCCGTGCCGCCGCCGTGGCTGCCCATGGCAGGAACCACGAACGGCTGCAATCCGGCCTCGCGCAGTCCGCTCACGAGAGTCCGCACAACCTCAACGACCGGCGAGACGCCGCGCGAGCCGACAGCGATGGCGACCGAAGAGCCCTCGGGCAGCGCGGCTCGTTGGAGTTGACGGCGCAGCCCAGCAGTCAGGTGCGCTTCGAAATCGTCCAGCTCGACGGTGTCGAACGTTTGGCGGACGAGGTGCATGCGGGGTGCGATTGCAGGCATGGCGCAGTCTAGCCAAGGGCCGTGGGTGGCCGAGACGCGGTCACAGCAGGGCCAAATTGGCTCCTTCCAAGGTCAGCCGGACATTTCCACGCGCCATGGTCGGCAGCCTTTCGAGCTGAGGGTCACGGGATCCTGCCGGTAGTGGGGGCTTTCCCTGATGCCCCCGCTGAATGCCAGGTCGCGAATACTGAGCCGATCCGGGCTTTCGATAACGCGGTTCAGACGTCGGCTGCCGCCCGACTCGATCCAGGTGAGCTTGACCGTGCAGGGCAGACCCGCGTTGCCGGGCGGCTCAGATACGAGGGTCATTTGGGTGGTCAGGAATTCGGGGAGAGCTTCCGTTCCTTCCGAAATGCTGTGAACCACGCGAATCTCGCGGCGCTCCGCCAGGATGTTCAGCCACAGGTTGTAGCCCAGAAGAAACAGTCCAACGAGTGCGACACCCAGGACGAGCGCACCCAGCGTCCGGCGACTCCGCCGCTGCCGCTGCGCCATGACCGTTGCCGCCTGGGCTCGCACCGCCGGGTCGCGGCGCACCGGCGGCGCGCGGCTGACTGCCGGCTCTGCCGCGGCGGTACGTGCGTCGGGAAGCTCCCTGGCGCGACCGCCAACCAGAAAATGGACCCAGTGAAACGCGCCCTTCAGCAAGTGAATCGCGGCGTTGACGGCCACGACGACCGCGGCCCCGAAGATCACCCAGCCGGCAACAACCACCAGCAGGGCAACGGCCACAATGATCGCGGCGACTACAAACGAAGGTCCGGTTAAGTCCAAGTTCTCGCCAATTCGCCGCTGGGAATAGCGCCAGTGGTCGGGTCAGCGGCGGCAGGCTTTCAAGCTACCAGAGCATGTGTGCAATAGGGCGCACGTGGTTGGCCGAGCGGTGACCGACTTCCACGACCTGCACAGCTGCCGCTCCCTACTGGAAGAGTCGTGTCCGGTAGGGCACGCTGGCGGGCAGGATGCGGATCGCAGTCGTTACCGACATTCACGGCAACCGCCACGCCCTGTTCGCGGTGCTGGCCGACTTGCGGCGGGTGGGCGCGGACCAGGTGGTGTTTGGTGGCGACGCGGCGCTGTTCGGCTCGCGGCCGCGCGAGTGCTGGGAACGCGTCCTCGATCTCGGCTGGCGGCTCGTGCAGGGCAATACCGACCGCTACATCGCCACCCTCGGCCCCGGGCTCGCCGCGGTTGGCAAGCCCGCGCGCAGACCGACGGACTTCAGGGCGACAAATGTCGCCTGGGCTGCCGAGCGGTTGGGACCGGCCCTGGTCAGGGAAATGGGCGCCATGCCGCGGCAGGCCAGCATCCCGTCACCGGCCGGCACGCTGCTGGTCGTGCACGGGTCGCCGGGCGACGACGAGACCGGCTGGAGCCGCGACGACGATGAGCAGACCGTGGCCAAAGTGATCGGTCCCACCGAAGCCACGGCCGTCGTCAGCGGCCACACCCACACCGCCATGATCCGACACGCGGGCGACGTGTTGGCCGTGAACTGCGGGGCGGTGGGCCGCTCCCACGACGGCCAACCCGGCCTGGCGACCTACGCGGTTCTGGACGATTCAGGCGGCCGCTGGTCGGCCGAACTGCGGCGGGTGGACTACGACCACCAGGGCGCATATGCCGAGGTGCAAGCGCTTGGTGTTCCGCTCTCTGAAGACTTCGCGAATACACTACTGACCGGCGTCGCGCCGGCCTGAGCGCCGACGCTTGACGCCCAAGTCATCCGCCAAAAGTGACGCCGCTGGGGACGCGAAGGTAATGGAGGTGCGGCCTATCCGGCGTTGAGATGGCAGGGCATGGCCGTCCTGCATGTCACGCTAGCGCTGATTCCGGGGCTGGCGCTGGCCTCGCTGCCGTTGGACGCCCACAACGGACCGTTTGGGAGTATCTTCGATATATCCATGACTGCCCTATCCGTCCGCACCCTGGGACTGCTCACCGTGTTTCTGGGCGTGATGCTGGCCGTTCGCGGCGTCCATTCGGACGCAGATCCCGCGGCGTGAGCCAGGTCGTCCGCTCGCGCGCCCTTTGGGCCGCCGTTGGATCCATCACGTTGGCGGTGGTCCTGTTGATCACGCTTGCCCCGGCGCGCGACATCACGCACACGGTCCTGGGCTGGCTGCGGGTGACGCCGCTGGAGATCGACGCGGACGCCGGTCCGGCAACCGCCGCCGGGCGAACCGTGCCCGCGACACCAACGCCAACCCTCGCCGAAGTAGTCGAGGTCGTCAGCTCGGAACCCGGCCTGACGATTCGAGACCCGTCGCCCGCGGACATTCGCGACTTGCCCTTTGACCTGCTGACCGTCAGTCCCTCGGAGGATTTCTCCGACGAACCCGAGCGCAGCATCTCCACCCTGGGCACGCTGACGCTGCAGCTGGACACAGCCAACCTGGCCGCGCTGCTGTCGGGAGGCTTCGGGTCGCGGTCGCTCGCGCGTCGTTTGGGAACCGACGAACTCACCATTTCGGGCGGCGCGTACGTTATGACCACCTGGCCGGCTGACGACACTGACCGGGAACCGCTCACGCTGCTCCAGATCGAGGCGCCGCTCGTTCGCGGACTGCCGCCGCGCGACCTGGAGCTGCTGGCCGAATTGCTGGCCCAGGCCTTTGTTCCGCCGATTCTGAGCCAGGAGATTGATGTGCTGGAGATCCCGCTGATCCGGCTGGCGTTGGGCCTGGACGGCGACTCGACATCTGATTCGGCAGAACCATCCGTCACCGACCTGCCAACCGGAAGCCTGGGCGTTTCCTGGATGCACGAACGGTCGCAGCTTCTGCTCACGGGGCCACTGCCGCCTGACAGCCTGCTGCGCCTGGCCGAAACCGCAAGGATCGAGCGCTGAGCGACCACCCCGCCATCACTCTCGCCGGCGTCACCAAGCGCTACGGCGCCACCGTCGCCGTTGCCGACGTCAGCCTGTCGGTCGAGCACGGTGAGATTTTCGGCTTCCTGGGGCCCAATGGCGCGGGCAAGAGCACCATCGTCAAGATGATCCTGGGCCTGACGTATCCGACGGCCGGCGACATCGAGGTCCTGGGTCAACCGGTGGGCAGCCTGGCGGCGCGCGCCCAGGTTGGGTATCTGCCCGAGACCTTCCGGTTTCACGACTGGCTCACCGCGTCCGAGCTGCTGCACTTCCACGCCGGACTGGCCCGCGTTCCCGCCCAGGTTCGCGCCGCGCGTGTATGTGAACTGCTGGAACTGGTCGGACTCAGCGACCGCCTGGACGACCGTCTCTCCACCTTTTCCAAGGGCATGATGCAGCGCGTCGGGCTGGCGCAGGCTCTAATTGGCCAGCCGCGGCTAGTCATCCTGGACGAGCCGACCTCGGCCCTGGACCCCATTGGACGCCGCGACGTCAGGGACCGCATCCGGGAACTCGGTCAACAGGGCGTCACGGTCTTTCTGAACTCCCACCTGCTATCCGAGGTTGAGCAAGTCTGTGACCGCGTAGCCATCATCGACCACGGCGCCATCGTGGCCGAGGGCAAGTTGGACTCGTTGCTGAGCGCCCAGGAAATCGAGATTCGCGCCGGCGATGGCGCCGAGGCCGCCGCCCGCCAGGCCCTGGGCGACGCTGAGGTTCGCGCGCGCAACGGACGACTGCGCGTGCGTGTTGCCAACGACGAAGAGACCGCAATCCTCGTGCAGCGCATCGTCGAAGCCGGCGTGCCGGTATACGACGTGCGGCAGGTCGGCGACTCCCTGGAGGACCTGTTCGTGCGCGTGGCCGAACGGGGCGACGTGTGAGCACCCACCTGATCGCGTTCTTCACACTCCGCGAGGCGTTGCGGCGTCGTGTGGTGCTGGCGGCGGCGTTGCTGACCTTCGGATACCTGGTGCTTTACGGCGTCGGGGTCTGGTTCGGCTACCGCGACCTGCAAGATACCCCCGGCGGACCGCCCGGGCTGACGGAAGGCGTCATCAACCTGATGCTGGTCGGCGGTCTCTGGAGCCTGAACTTCATCGCCTCGGTGCTGGCCATCTTTCTGTCTGTTGGCGCTCTCGGGGGCGAAGTGGACCAGGGCACGCTGCATGCCATTGCGGCGCGGCCGGTGCGACGCAGCGAAATCGTGCTGGGGAAGTTCGTTGGCTTCGCGTTGATGCTGGCGGTCTTCATCGGCGTCTCGGCCAGCCTGATGATCCTGATCGTGGCCGTGATCACCGGCCAGCTTGTCGGCGCCAGTTGGTCCGGTCCGCTCCTGATGCTGCTGGCTGCGATGCTGTTGATCGGTCTGGCACTGGCCGGGAGCTCGCGTCTAAGTCCGTTGCCAAACGGTGTGATCGTGTTCACGCTCTATTCCACGGCCTTGATCGGCGGCGTGATTGAGCAAATTGGCGACGTGCTGGAAAGCGCGGTGATGTTCAACATCGGCGTCTTCAGCAGCGTCCTGGTTCCCACCCGCGCCATCTGGGACATGGCCAGCGCCCAGCTGGCTACCGGCGGCTTCGCCGGCGAACTGAGCGCCGGCCCGTTTGGCGCCAGCAATCCGCCGTCCGGCTGGATGCTGTTGATCGCCGGCCTGCACCTGGCGCTGGCGCTGGGGTATGCCGTTCGCACCTTCAACCGCCGCGACTTCTAGCGTCGCCTAGAATGCGGCCACCTTGCGCCGTGGCGCCGCTTCCCAATGACTACTGACCTTCGGATTGCGCTGATCGGGTGTGGAGTTCACGGCGGTACGCGCCTGGCTCCGGCCGTGTGGTCCACCGACGGCGTCGCCCTGAGCGCGTGCGTTGACGTAAACCCCGCGGCGGCTCGCAAGACTGCCCATGGCGTGGCCGAAGTGCTGACCAGCGTGGAGGAGTTGACGTCCGGCGGCCATGCCGACGCTGCGGTGATTGCCGTGCCGCACGACGACCTGGTCCCGATCACGCAGGCCTGTATCGAAGCCGGCCTGCACGTGCTGGTGGAGAAGCCCGCCGGGCTGAATGCGACCGAGGTGGCGGGAGTCGTGGAGGCCGCCAACAGTCGCGGGCTCACCTACATGCCCGCCTATTGCCTGCGATTCAACGACGTGCGCACCCGCGCCCGTGACCTGGTCCGGCGCGGCGTGGTGGGCAACATTCGCACCCTGGCGGCCGCCAAGGGCAGCCCGCCGCTCCCAGGCTGGCTGGCCGACCCCGCCCGCGGCGGGGGGCAGTTGCTTTTCCTGGGTTCCCACCTGGTTGACCAGTTGCTGTGGCTGCACCGCCAGCCGGTGGTTCGCGCATACGCGCACATCACGTTCAGGGACGACACGGGCAGCGACGAGTCGATCTCGGGCGTCATTGAGTTTGCCGATGGGGTCAGCGCCACCATCAGCCTCAGCCAGGCCGCCGGCGTCGCGTACGACCATCTCGAAATCACCGGCGACCGGGGACGAATCAGGTCGGACTGGAAAAGCGGCCAGATCGACATCGAGAGTTCCGGCGCCCACGAATTCCGCCGGCCGACAGTCGAATTCGTGCAGTCGGACCCCCTGCAGCCGATGTACGACGCCGAGATGGCGGAGTTCGCCACCGCCGTGCACCTGGGTCGACCTCCGAGCGTTGACGGGCACGATGCGATCCGCACGCTGAACGTGCTGGATGCCTTGCGCGCGTCAGCCGAGCGCGGCGCGCCCGTGCACGTTGACGATGCGGTGCATGGATCCGCGGGGCGGCTGGTTGACCACGGGCCAGCGCGGATTCGGATCCAGTTGACCTATCCGTCAGACCGAATACAGGAACCGATCCTTTACGAGCTGGCTCGGCGATTTCACCTGAAGTTCAACGTGCGTCGCGCCGACATCGACGCGGGCATTGGCTGGGTGCAATTGATGCTGGAAGGCGAGCGCTCCGAGATCGAAGCCGCCATCGAATGGGTCGAGGCGCAGGGCATCCGCGCCGACCCGGTCGAAGGCGACATCGTCAGCGGCTGAACGGCTCAGCCTCCGTCGCTGACGACTGAGCGATAAAAGGCCGCCGTTGCGTCGGCTACGGCCTGCGTGGTGTAGCGCTGCAGCACGTGGGCGCGGCCGGCCTGGGCGAGTTGTTCGCGGCCGTCCGGGTCGTCGCGCAGTCGGTCCAACGCGTGCGCCAGGGCATGCGCGTCGGCAGGCGGCACAACCACGCCGGCCTGGCCCACAACATGCGGGAGCTCACCAGTGGAGGACACGATGGTAGGCACGCCACAGGCCATGGCTTCCACCGCGGCTCGGCCAAACTGCTCCGTCCAGCCGCGGCGCCCGACGGTCGGCAGCGCGAACGCATCCAGCCCGTTGTAGAAGGCCGGCATGTCGGCGCTGGGGAGCGCGCCCTCGAAGACGACGTCAGGCATGGCGGCGGCCATACGCCGCAGGTCCGGCTCGGCGGGTCCGGTTCCGGCGAGGCGCAGGACGACATCTCTTCCAATGGCGCCGACGGCGCGAATCAGCACGTCCACGCCCTTGGCGGCGACCAGCCGGCCGGCGTATCCAACCACGAAGCGATCCGGGTCTCGCGGCTGCGGGCGAGGCGCGAACAGCTCCGGATCCACACCAAATTGCGGGATCACCTCGATTCGGCGCGTGTGGCCCTTGCGCCGAATGACTTCGCCGGCGTCCTCGCTGCCCACGATGGCGTCCGCCCGCGCAAGCACGTAGCGTTCGATCCAGCGAAACGGCGGCGGGTAGCGCCGATAGAGGTTTTGCCAGGCAAAGAAGACCGGACGTACGCCGTAGCGCACGGCGTCGCGGCAGGCGATGGCCGTGGCCAGGTTGTACGGCTCCTCGTCGATGTGCAGCACGTCCGGCCGGAAGTGGCGCAGGACCTGGCGCAGCCGGCGAAACCAGAAGAGGTGATAGCGCCCGTTGAGAGCCAGCGGCGTGTAAACCATCTCGTAACCGCGCGGCGGTGGGCGCTCGGCAACCTGGGCTTGACCCTGCTCAACCCAACGGTCGGGCGCCACGGCCAGCAAGTCCAGATCGGGGTTGGCGCCCAGCGCCCGCAGCTTGTCGTGATGCGCGCCCACAATCAGGGCCTTGGACGCCAGCAGCACTCTCATGCGACCACCTGTCGGTAGACGGCGTGCGTGCCTTCGGCCGTGCGCGCCCAGGTAAAGGTTGCCGCGCGTGCCAGGCCGCGCTCGCGCATCTCGGTGGCTGCCGCGGAATCGCCAGCCACCGCCGAAACAGCGTCGGTCCAGGCAGCCGGATCGTCGGGTGGCAGGAGCCGCCCGGCGTCGCCCACCACCTCGGGAAGCGATGTCGCCCTGGCGGCGATTACCGGCACGCCGCTGGCCATGGCCTCCAGCGGATCCAAGCCAAAGCCCTCATAACGAGAGGGGAAGACGAACACACTCGCCGCACGATAGAGATCGGGCTTGTCTCGCTCGTCCACGGGACCGTATACGTGCAGCCAGTCGTCGGCGCCGGGATCGAGGTGGGCGAACCAATCGACGTAGACCCGGCTCGCTTCGCGCGGCGAGCGCCCGGCGACCACCAGCGGCAGGCGGCAAGTTCGCCAAACGTCCGGCCAGGCCGCCAGCACCACGCTTAGGTTCTTGCGCAGGTCGCGCGTGCTGAGAAAGAGGCCGAATCGTTCCGGCAATCCCAACCGTTGACGGGCGTGGGAACGCGCGGCCGCGTCGCCGGGACGAAACCGTTCATCGACGCCCAGGGGCACGACGTGGACTCGATCGGACGATACGCCCGCCAGTCTCGCGAGATCGTTACGGGTCCATTCGGAGTCGGCGATCAGGAAGCGCGCGCGGCGCAAGCCCGCTCGAACCAGCCGAAAGTAGAGAGCCTGGCCGGGACCCGCGCCATACGCCGGCATAGCCATCGGGATCAGGTCGTGAACGGTCACCACGGCCCGCGGCGCGAGCAGCGGCGGCGCTAGGTAGGGAACGTGACCAACGGCCCCGCGCGCCCGCCGCGGCCACAGCGCCTGCTCCCACGTGACCTTGCCCACACGTCCATCCAGATACCGTGGCGGCGTGTGCTCATCAATCACGAGATCCGGGTATCCGGCTCGCAGGGCCGGAGCCAATGAACTCAGGTACTGGCCAGACCCCGTCTCGGGAAAGCGCCGGAAGTAGGCGTTGAACGCGAGGCGCAGCGCGCGGGCCTCGCGCGACTACTCGTGCACGTTGACGCCGAAGCGTCGATACAAACCGAGCGCCATGGCGTCGTCCGGGCTGGTTTGCCGTTTCAACTCAAGCAGCCCGCCCAGGACAGCGCCCCAAATCGCGTAGATCCACCACAGATCCGGCTGACCGAACAACGCGTACAGACCAAAGACCGCAGGTAGCAGCGCGTGCACGGTAGGCGTTGCGTCAGTCGTCCGGCGACGCGGCAGTAAGGCCACCAGCCAGATACCCAGGCAGACGGCCCAAATCGCGGGCTGAGCGACGAGCAATCCAAAGCCCATGGTTGTAGTCCCACGGCTTCCACGAAAACGTACGAAGACCTGCCACATGCTGCCCGTTGTCACCGCGGTGATGGCGATGAGTTCAACCACCGGCTCGTTTGGCGCCAGTGCCCGCGCAAGCAGCACCGACGAGGCGGCGGCAGCCACGTTCCAGAGCAGGGCGATCACAGCGGGGAGCTTGCCGGCTCTGAAAAAGGTGTTCTGAATGCCCAGGTTGCCCGAGCCGGTGTTGCGCAGGTCCGAGCGCTTGAGGATGGCCGTCGCGAGCAACGCCGCCGGGACGCTGCCAATCATGTAGGCAATCGTGCCTACAAGGGCGTACGTTGGGATGTGTTCAGGGTTCAACGCGGGTGCTCCGCCGCATTCTATCTAGCCGTCTCGGGTCGCGCCGGAAGGCTGCGGCACGGGCGGTCCCGCGGCCGCCTCCCGGTAGACCTCGATCAGGCGCTGCGCGGACTGACGCCAGGAATAAGCCCACCGCCGCTCGTGGCCGCGTGCGATCAGTTCGCTTCGGCTCGCTTCATCTGTAAGCAGTGTGCTGAGCCCGTCCGCCAACGCCTCCGGATCCGAGGGATCCACCGCGAGCGCCGCGTCCGCGGCAACTTCGGTGGTCGCTGGAGTATCCGCGGTCAGGACAGGACACCCGCAGGCGAAGGCTTCCAGGATGGGAATGCCAAACCCTTCGCCGTGGCTTGGATAGGCGTAGACGGAGGCCAGCGAATAGAGGGCTCGCAACGTACCGTCGCTTACGCGGCCCACGAAGCGAACACGGTCGCCGGCCTGTTCGATGGCCGCATAGACCCGATCGCAAAGCCAGCCCTCGCTTCCGGCATGGATGTGTTCGATGGTGGGAAGTCCGCTGCGCGCCGACGCCAGCGACACCGCTCGAGCCAAACCTTCGATGTTCTTGCGCGGCTGGATGGTTCCCACGGAGAGCACGAATCGTTCAGGCAGCGCGAGCTGCTTCCGAACCGCGGCAAGCTCGTCGCCGTCCGTGACCGGGCCAAACCAGTCCGGCACCGCATTGGGAACCACGCGAATCCGCTGCGGCCGCACGCCGTAGCGCTGCATCAGGTCGCGCTTCGTGGCCTCGGAGACCGCGATCACCAGCCGGGCGCGATCGATCGACTTCGGTACGGCCGTCTCCAGGAACCGGCGTTGGCGCGGATGCGCATCCTGCGGACGGATGACATACGACAAGTCGTGGACGGTCAGCACACCGTGGGCGGCCGCGAGCGGCGGCAGGGTGAAGTCGGGACCATGGAATATCCGGGCCGGTCCGGCCAGGGCCTCACCCGGTACCGGAAGCCGCGCCTTGAACCAGGTCGCCAGCGCGACTCGGGGCGAAACGGGAATCCGGCGTACGTTCACCCGCTCATGAACGGCCAGCGCGTCCGCTTCCCGCGACGGCCCGCGACGCGTGTACACAAGCGTCAAATCGGGTCGGTCGGGTTCGATTACGAGCGCGTTGACAAGCTCACGAACCGAACGTCCGATCCCGGCCTGTTGCGTCGCCGCGGCGGTAATGTCAATCGCGACGCGCATGACTACCGGCGCTTGAGGCGGGTGAATACGAACAGCAGTCCGCCGGTCAGGATGACTGACCAGTAGGTGATGACCCGGTCGACAATCGCGACCGCTCCGGCGACGCCTCCGCCAACGCCGATCAGCCGCATCAGGCCCAGCAGGCCGCCCTCCACCGCGCCCAGGCCACCCGGCGTCGGGCCCGCCCCCCCCCCCGCCCCCCCCCGGGCCCCCCAGACCCCCCCCGGGGGGGGGGGCGCCAAAAAAAAAACCCCCCCGACGAATGCCCCGCGCCCCCA
>JAPPFO010000237.1:37481-52557 GCA_028875175.1 Chloroflexota bacterium
GGCACGGCCAGCAGCAGCGATGCCGACGTGCCAACGAACACGATCTCTGCCGGGTTCAGCTCCAATCCAAGCGCCCGCATGACGATGGCCAGGCGCAGCATTTCGATCGACCAGATGGCAAAGCTGGCCAGCCACAGAAACGGACCGGTCCGCCAGGTCCAGCTATCGAACACGCCGCTGTGAAAACGTTCGTAGACCGCCGCGGCCGACTCTGGGAGCCGCGCGAAGATCGGCGTGCCAAACACCAGCAGGAACAGCACGCCCAACGCCAGGATCGCCAGTGCCAGCGCCGCCACAGCCAGGATTCGACCCACGTCTTCGCTGGTCTCCGGCGACCTGGCAATCCAGGCGGCCGATGCCATGACCATGATGATCAGCGCCCCCACGTCGAACACCCGCTCCGAGAAGATGGTCCCCAGCGTGCGGGTGAGCGACGTGCCGTAGTTGGCCCGTGCCATGTAGGCGCGATAGATGTCGCCCAGCTTGGCCGGTACCACGCCGTTGACGAACCACGAGATATAGAGCACCTGCGCGAGATCGCGCATTCGATAGTGCGGGGTTACGTCTTCCCGGTGCACCGCGTTGGTCAGCAGGATTCGCCACCTGAGCGTGCGAATGGGAAACGTCAACGCAAAGACGACGTAGGCCAGCAGGATCAGCCACGGATCGGCGGAGCGGATGCGCGACACGATGTCCTCGAGCCGCAGGTCGGCCAGGATCCAGGTGAGCGCCAATAGCGCGCCGGCTACCAGGAAGCTGACGAGCGTTCGCGAGCTGAGGAATCGCCGACGAAGATCAGTCCGTGTCGGGTCCGCGACGGTCTCGGCAGCCTCTGTTCCGCTGTCAGTCACGTCAGCGCCCGTTCTGCATTTGAGGCCAGGCCGCGTGGCCGCTTCGGAACCGCCAGCGCCAGCGCCAGGATCAGCGCGAATGAAATCCCCATTCCGCTCACAAACAGACTGTCCACCAGGTTGTGCGTCGCAAAGCCGACCAAGGCGCCCAGCGCGCCTACGGCGCCCCATTCATGCGCCGCGCCGCGTGCCCGCCGCACCGCGCCCACGGCGATACCAAGCGCCCAAAGGACGAGGCCAGCGAAAATGAGCATGCCGGGCAAGCCGGCTTCGGCGCCGAAGTTAAGGGCGACATTGTGCGCGTGCCCCAGGGGTTCGTCGAAGGGCTGTAACGCGTAGGCGCGATAGGCATCGTCAAAGTTCCCGGCGCCAACGCCCAGCAGGGGCCGATCCTGAAACATCCGCAACCCCGCCGCCCAGTGTGCCACCCGCTGCGCGATGGCGAAGTCATCGTGCGCGCGCTGACGAACCACGTCGTCCACCGGATGCTCGCCCTGCAACATCCGCGAAATGTCGGGCGGCAGCGTCCGCTCCAACGTCCCGTCTAGGAGTACAAGCGAGGCGACCAGCACCGCCGCGGCGACCAGGACCAACGCGCCGCGAACTCGCCGCGACGCCTGACGACCGGCCATCAGCGCCACAAGCAGCGAACTGGCGCCCACGCCTAGCCAGGCGCCCCTGGACCGGCTGGCCACAATGCCCGCCAATACGACGATGCCAAGCAGGACCAGCCAGCGCCGCCGCGAGCCCCGCGCATAGATGGCGGCCGCCAGGATGAGCGGCAAGTGAATGCCCAGGTAGCCCCCATACGGATTCGGCTGATCGAAGGTCCCATACGCGCGCAGGACGCCGCCCACAACGAACCCGCCGGGACCCGCCGCTGCCGCCGTCTGGACCAGTCCCAGTCCGGCCTGCAGGAGGACCGCCGCGCCAACCGCCCAGGCGACGATCCGGCGCCCCGACGGGTCGCGCATCAGGTCGGCCAGGATTACCAGCGCCACCGCAATCTGGAGCCACTTCAGAACTTCTTTGAGCACCGGCGCCAGATTCGCCGCTGCCAGTGCGGTGACCATCAGCCAGCCGGCAAAGATCAGCAGCCCGAACGTGTAACTCGGGACGGATGCTCGAATTCGGGCGCCACGACCGAACACCCAGACGGCCAGCGCCCCAAGCAGCAGGAGGTCGCTCGCCCCAAACGCGATACCGCTGACCTGGATCTCGGCCACTCCTCGAAACGGGACGGCCGCAATGGCCAGCGCAACCAGCACGGCGACCGCCGCCCGCGCGTCGAAGGCCGGCAACACAAGGCGAAGCGTCGCCGCCGCTACCCCCAGGAGCAGAAGCGCCGTAAGCGCCAGCGTCGGCAGCGGTCCCGCGACGACACCGACCAGGGCCAGTCCCACCGCTACCACACCCATCGCCGCCGCACGGACCGCGGCGGGCCAGGCCGCGCGATCAGGTTTGAGATGCCGTAGGCCCACCCAACCGGGCCCGCTTCCAGGCGCATGTCGAGCACGCCACAGCATCGCCCCGGCCGACAAGGGAGCGATCAGCACCAGGCAAGCGGCGGCGGCCAGCAGTCCAACCTGGACCAGAACGCCGGTGATACCCAACGTCAGCCCCGCGGCCGCTAGCCCAATCTCCAGGTGGCGATCGTGGGCTTGCCGGAAGCGCAGCCCCACCACGGCGGCGGTCGCCAGAAACATCCCGGCGGCCAGCGGTACCAGGCGAACCCACAACAGTCCAGGTCCGGTCAGCGCCGCTGGCAGCATCACCAGCAGCGAACCAAGCGCCAACCCTGCGCTCCCTATCGCGGGGCGCCAGCTCGGGCGTAACCCTGTCAGTCCCCGGGCATTCACCTTTGCCGCCGCAAATCTCCGTCGCGTGTGGGGCGCCTGCCCACGGTGGTCGCGTGACGCGTCAAATTACGGTCGCCATGTCAGGGGAACGGCCAGAATCGTACTCTGTTCCGCAAACCGGCGAGCCTAACCAGTCAACGGTCGATCGGCACCCTCCGGCGCGGGACAATCGGCGGCCTGCCGCGCCAACCATCGATGGACTACCCCGGTGACGGACGTGCTGATCGGGCTTGGATCGAACGTCGGTGACCGGCTGACGCACCTTCAAAACGCCGTGGCTGGCCTGCGGACGGTGCTCCGCCACGTCCAGGTTTCGCACGTATATGAGACAAGCCCGGTCGGCGTGCTCACACAACCGCCCTTCCTGAACGCGGCGGTTCGTGGCGAAACGACCGAGGGTCCACAGCGTCTGTTCTTCTGGGCAAAGTCGCTCGAGCTGGCCGCTGGCCGGCGGCCCGGCCCGCGGTTGGGACCGCGTCAACTGGACCTGGACATCATTGCGTTCGGAGACCTGGTGGTCGGCACGCCGCGCCTGCACATTCCGCACGCGGCCTTCGCCGAGCGGGGCTTCGTGCTGGCGCCGCTGGCGGACCTGGCGCCAGACCTGGTACTACCCGGTGCGGATGCCACGCTATCCACGCTGGCCGCGCGGGTCGGTCGCGCCGGTATCGAACGTGCGTACCCGCCAGAGTCGCTCTCGGCTCCGCGATAATCGAGCAATGTCCGAGACGTACGCCGACGCGCTGGCCTGGCTCTATGGCTACGCCGACTTCGAGCGCGGCACGGGGCTGGGAGGCGGCCCGCCGTTCGAGCGCGGTCTGGCAAGAACCTCGCGGCTGCTGGCCGATCTTGGCAACCCGCACAACGGCCTGCCAATCGTTCACGTGGCCGGCAGCAAGGGCAAGGGCAGCGTGTGCGCCCTGGTTGCCTCGGCCGCCGAAGCCGCCGGCCTGAAGACCGGCCTCTACACGCAGCCGCACCTGCACAGTTTTCGCGAGCGCTTTCAGATCGACGGACAACCCATCGACCCGCCTTCGTTTACGCGCCTTGTTGATCGGATGCGAGTGGCTGTGGCGCGGATCGCTGACGAAACGCTGGGCCTTCCAACAACGTTTGAGATCAGCACGGCAGTGGCACTGGCCTGGTTTCGAATGGAAGAGGTGGACCTGGCAATCCTCGAAGTTGGGCTTGGCGGACGGCTCGACGCCACCAACGTAGTGACGCCCGACCTCACGGCCGTCACCACCATCGTGCGCGAGCACACCCGCCTGCTGGGCGACACGCTGCCCGAAATCGCCAGGGAAAAAGCCGCCATTGCCAAGCCGGGTGTTCCGATGCTCGTCAGCGACCAGTCGACAGAGGTGCTGAGAGCCATTCGAGACGTAGCCGTCGCCGCCGGGGCCGAAGTCCAGGTCGTGCCGCCGCTGACGACCGACGGATCGGCCGGCTGGCGCGACGGTCGCGCCGTGACCGTGGCCCGTGATCCGCATTCCGGCGATGCCCTGCCGTTGGGCCTTGCCGGTCCCCACCAGGCCCGCAACGCCGGGCTCGCCTATGCCATCTGTCGGGCGCTCGGCGACCGCGGCGTTGCCATTCCGCGCGACGCGATCCGCGCGGGCTTCGGCGCCGCGCACTGGCCGGGCCGCCTGGAGTTGGTAGCCAACGATCCGCCAGTCGTCGTGGACGGGGCGCACACCGTTGAAGCCGTGGCGGTCGTGATCGAAACGCTGCGCCGGCAACTCAACCTGCGTCGTGGCCCGGTCATCTTCGGCGCCCTGCGCGACAAATCCGTCCGACCCATGGCTGAAGCGCTCCGGCCATTCGCGACCCGCCTCGTGGTCATCGAACCAGGCCACCCGCGCGCGATGCCATCCGGCGAAGTGCTCCTTCAGCTTGACGGACTACTTGGTGCCACAGCAGCCCCCAACGCCGCGAGCGCCCTGGCCCTGGCGCGCGATGCCGTACGACCCGGCCAGGCCGTGCTCGCCACCGGCAGCCTGGCGGTCGCCGCCGACGTTCGGGCGGCCGCCGGAGTGCCCGTCGCCAGCGATCCGCCCGTGCTGGACAACCCCTAGCGATGGACACCCCACCGGACCGAAGAGCCCGCCGCCGGCTCGACGAGGCCGCAGCCTCCGGCCTGTTCGAGCGTACCGCCGGACGCGGCAAGCCGCTCAACCTGGCGCCCGACGACCCCAACGTGCCGGCCGACCTCAGGCTGGCCTTCCGCCTGATGCGCAACGCCAACGTCTCGCCGCCGTGGATCGCCCTCGCACGCGAAGTCGAGCAGGAGCTGGACGACCTGCGCCGCCGCCTCGCCCTGCACGAGCGCCGCATGCGCGACCTGCGCGAAGCCCTGGTATCCGGAAGAGCGGCCGACTTCAAGGATGCATTCAAGAGCGCGAGAGAGAGGCACGTTTGGCAGCGACGCGAATTCGAACGACTGCTTGACGAAACCCGACAAAGAGTCGACAAGCTGGCGGCCACGGCGCCCGACGGCGCGCAGCGCGTGATGTTCCGTCCCGCCGCCTTCCTCGAACGCTTCGATACCGCCTGGCCCTGGCCCGAGCGCACCGAGGACGAGCGCCGCCAATGAAGCGCCGTACCCGAACCTGGCTGGGCCACGGGCTGTGGATCTTGCTGAGCCTCGGCTTCGGATTGCGGCGCCTACTCGGTGGCCGCCGGAGCCCGCCGGCAACTCCCCGCCGCGTCCTCATCGTGCGATTCGACCTGATGGGCGACGTGGTCAACTCCCTCTCCGCCGCTGTGGCGGCTCGCCAACGCTGGCCGCACGCCCACCTGGCGTTCATGGCGCCGCCCGCCTGGCAGCCCATCGTCCAGCGCTGCCCGGCCGTCGACGAGGTCATCCCGTTCGACGGCGGCGCCATCACACACTGGCCGGCGGTACTGGACCCAACAGCCTTGGCAAGGGCCCTTCGCATCCTGCTATCAGTCCGCGCCCGCGAATTCGACGTCGCCGTGAGCGTCTACGGCCCAATCGCCGGCGCCCTGGTGGCGCTCAGCGGCGCCCGCTGGCGCGTCGGCTACCGCGCCGAAGCGCCCGCCTTCAGTTTCGACCAGGCGCTGCCGGGCCGTCGTCGCAACGGCGGCCCCCATGAGGCCGAGCTCGCAACCCGCCTGATCCAACGCACCGACCCGGCCTGGCTCACCGTCCAGGCGGAGCCCGACTTGGATCTGGCAGCGGATCTACCGCGTCCGCTCGTCGTCCTCCACCCCGGCGCGACCCACGGCCAGGCCAAACGCTGGCCCGACGGGCATTGGGCAACCCTGGCTCGCGAGCTGGAACCCGAAACAGGCGCCCTGGCCGTGGTCGGTCTAACCGACGCGCGACCGACGGCCGACCGAATAGCGGAATCCGCGACCATTCGCGACCTCACCGGCCGCACCTCGCTCAACCAGCTCATGGGCATTCTCGCCGCGGCCGACGTCGTGGTTTCGACCGACAGCGGACCCGGACACCTCGCCCGGGCCCTGGGACGCCGCGTGGTCATGCTGCACGGGCCCACGGACATCTCGGTGCACGGACCGGGCGACCCCGAGTCGCGCGCCCTGCGCGTCGATCTGCCCTGCGGGCCCTGTTACAACTTCGACCGCCCGGCGGAGTGCCGCTTCGGCGATGCGCTCTGCATGCAATGGCTTGCGCCCGAGCGGGTGTGCGACGCGGTCCTGGACATGATTCGCTAACGGCGCCTCCCATGAACTGTTATGTCAACATAGGCGCCTGCGCGCCAGCAGTGTGAGCGCCGAAACATAAACGCCACCAACGCCCCCCTCGACGACCTCGAATCGCGCATCCTCGGCGTCCGCGTCCACGCTATTGAACGGGCGCTGACCGTCGCCTGGATCGACGCCTGGCTGGGGTCCGGCGCCAGGGCTCAGGTCGTAACGGTCAACCCCGAAATCGTCATGCGCGCGCGCCGCGACCAGGCCTACGGCGAACTGCTGGAGCGGACGCGCCTCAACGTGCCCGACGGCGCCGGAATCATCGCCGCGGCCCGCCTGCGACGCCTGCCAATGCGGCAGCGCGTTACCGGAGTCGACCTGGTGGACGACCTGGCCGGCCTGGCCGCCGTCCACGGCTACCGCCTGCTGCTGGCGGGCGCGGCCCCCGGCGTCGCGGACCAGGCCGCCGCCGAACTGCAACGTCGCTATCCCGCGCTCATTCCGCCCGCGACCATGGTCGGCGAGTCAGGCGCGGACGGCGACGCCGAGGCCCAGGCAGTCATTCAGGAATCTCGCCCGCACATCGTCCTGGCCGCCTACGGCGCGCCCGACCAGGAGTTCTGGCTCGACCGCAATCTGCGCGACCTGGCGCCGGTGGTAGGCATCGGCGTCGGCGGGACCCTGGACTATCTGGCCGGTGTGATTCCGCGCGCGCCCGCGCCCTTACGTCGAATCGGCCTGGAGTGGGTCTACCGCCTCGCCAGGGAGCCCTGGCGCTGGCGCCGCATGCGCGCGTTGCCGGAGTTCGCCCGGCTCGCCATCCTCGAAGCCCTCGGCCTGGAGATTGAGGTTTGATGAGTCGCATTGCCGTGGTTGGCAGCATCAACCAGGACATCGTCATCCGCGTCCCGCGCATCCCCCGGCCCGGGGAAACCGTCCACCACGGCCGCCTCGCGCGCTATGCCGGTGGCAAGGGCGCCAATCAAGCCGTGGCCGCTGCCCGCGCCGGCGCCACGGTCAGCATGCTCGGTGCCGTCGGTACGGACGCCGACGGCGACGACCTCCTGCGTGGCCTGATCGCTGAAGGCGTGGACACCACGCATGTCGCCCGGGTGGACTCGGCCGCCACCGGCACGGCGCTCATCGCCGTTGACGACGCCGGCGCCAACTCGATCGCCGTGGCCGAAGGCGCGAACTTCCAAATCGATCCTGAAGATGTGCAAAGCGCGATCGCGGCACTTCAGCCAGTCGCCGTAGTCGGCCAGCGGGAGGTCCCGGACGACGTAATCAATGCCGCGTTCCAGGCCACCACACCCGGCCTGCGCGTGCTCAACGTCTCCCCGGTCGACGAGGGCGTGGCCATCAATCTTGGCCTGGTGGACATCGCCATCGTCAACGAAATCGAAGCCGCGCAGTTGACCGCCGACTCAAGCCCCGACGACGACTCTGCAGCGCTCGCCAGGGTCCTGGCCGAGCAAACCCATCGCGGCTGCGTCGTCACGCTTGGCGGCCAGGGCCTCGTCGCCCAGGTCGACGGCCAAACCCACGTCCAACCCGCGTTTCCCACAACCGTCGTCGACACCACCGGCGCCGGCGACGCCTTTTGTGGTGTCTTCACCGCGGCGCTGGCGGCCGGTCGTCAGGTCGAAACCGCGCTGCGCTGGGGCCAGGCCGCCGGCGCTCTCGCCGCGGCGAAGGCTGGCGCGCAACCCTCAATGCCAATGGCCGACGACATCCGCCGCCTCGCGGAGTCAGAGCTGGCCTAGCAGGCACGACCCGGCCTTCACGGCTACGCTGAGCCTGCCGACGGCGCTAGAACTCGCCCATGCCAGTCCTCGAACGCTTCCGCCTCCACGGCCGCCGCGCCTTCGTCACCGGCGCCAGCCGGGGCATTGGGCGGGCCATTGGACTGGCGCTGGCCGAGGCGGGCGCCGATGTGGCCCTGGCCGCCCGCGACGAAGCTCGGCTGACCGAGCTTGCCGCCGAGATCGAGGCGCTGGGCCGCCGGGCGCTTGTCGTTCCGCTGGACCTCGCCAACCTGGAAGCCATCGAACCGGCCATCGACGCCGCGGTCGAATCGCTGGGCGGGCTGGACCTCCTGGTCAACAACGCCGGCGTCACCTATCGCGGCGGGTTTGAAGTCCACGACCCCGCCGAGTTCGACCGCATGTTCGACGTCAATCTCGGCGCCGTGCTCTTCGCCTGCCAGGCGGTGCGCCCGCACCTGGCCGCGGCCGGTGGCGGCGTGATCGTCAACATCGGGTCCATCGCCGGAACCAAGGGCACGGGACTCTACGGGGCAAGCAAGGAAGCCGTGCACGCGCTAGCCCGCGGCTTCAGCCGCGAGTTCGCCAACGACCGCATCCGCGTCGTGGCCCTGGCGCCCGGGCAGGTCTACACCGACATGGGCGCCCGCGTACGCGCCAACCCGGACGAGATGAACACGCTGCTCCATCACACCGCGCAAGCTCGGGTTGCCGATCCGTCCGAGATTGCCGCGGCCGTCGTCTACCTGGCCTCGCCCGCCGCCGGCTTTGTGACCGGGACGACCATCGCCATCGACGGCGGCCGCGATTTCTTCGCAAGACGATGACCGCCCCCGATCCCTTCCGCCTGGACGGACGTCGCGCACTCATCAGCGGCGCCAGCCGCGGCATCGGCCGCGGCATCGCCCAGGCCTACGCGCGGGCCGGCGCCCGGCTTGCCCTGGCCGCCCGTTCGACGGCCAACCTGGAGCAAGTCGCCAGCGACGTCCGTGAACTTGGCGCCGAAGTCCATGTGTTCGGCGCCGACCTGGCGGACGCAGAGGCTCCAACTCGCCTGGTCGAGCAAGCCGCTCAGGCCCTGGGCGGCCTGGACATCGTGGTTAACAACGCCGGCGACGGCGGCCACGACGGACTGACCCTGGATGCCTACCGACGCTTGCTCCACGTAAACCTGCGCGCCCCGGTGCTGATCACCCAGGCCGCGCGGCCCTTCCTGCTCGAGTCCGACGCCCCGGTGGTTATCAACGTCTCGTCGGTCTCGGCGAAGCTTGGTGGCGCCGAGCCCTACGGCCCGCTCAAGGCCGCCCTCTCCTCGTACACCGTGGGCCTTGCCCGCGAATGGGGCAAAGACGGCATCCGCTTGGTCGCCATTGCCCCCGGCGTAATCGAGACCGACATGACAGCGGGTTATACGAGCGAGGCCTGGTGGACTGACAACCTGCCCGATCGGGTGGCCCTGGGACGCAACGGCCAGGTTGAAGAGATCGCGGGCGTCGCCCGGTTCCTTGCGTCCGACGCCGCCGCCTACATCACCGGCGCCGTCATCCCCGTGGACGGCGGCTGGGTCCACCGGTACTGAGCGCCGGTCTACGTCCGGTCGATCAGTTCCAGCCAGCGCAGGTCGATGATCCCGTCTGCGTCCGCCGACGGCGCCAGGACGCAGCCCAGTCGCCCGTTTCGCAGCACCGCCATGTCCGGGTAGCCGCAGCGCACGTCGCCGGCCGCCGGCGGCGGGCCGTCGCTTGGACTGGCCAGCCAGCCGATGCGTTGCCAGGTCGCGCCGTCGTCCTCGCTCACGCTGCACCCCACCCCTGAGCGGTTGCCCGCCTCGTCTCGATAGGCGCACAGCAACGCCCCGGACCGCAGTCGTTGCAGCTTGATGTTTGCGCCCCAGAACTCCACCGGCCGCGGTTCGGTCCAGCTCGACCCGTCGTCACTCGAATACGCCACCACGCTGGGATGCCCATCGAACACCCGCGCCACGGCCATGTACCGCCCGTCCGCCAGCCGCGTAATGTCCATGTCCCCAAACCCCAGCGCCGGGTGCGCTGCCACGATCACCGGCGCTGAGAAGCTCTCACCCCCGTCGTTCGTAAAGCAAACACCCGCCTGCCAGCCGGAGTCACGACCCGTGGTCCCGATAACCGCCAGCATGTGCCGCCCGTCGTCCAGGCGATGGGGATTGCTGGCCCCGTAGAACTCCGACCACTCAGGAAACAGGCGAATCTCGGGACTCTCAGGCCCCCAGGTCTCACCTCCGTCCGCCGAACACGTCGTGGAGAGATACCACCCCGTGCACGGCTCGTCGCCCGGCAGGCTGGGGTCCATCTGGATACGCCCAAGTCCCAGCAACAGCCGCTCGTCCGAAAACGCCATCAACCCGCCCAGGTGCATACAGTCCCACCCGGGCTTTGCATAGATGGCCTCAGGCGCCGTCCACGTCGCCCCGTCGTCGTCCGAACGCGACATCAACATCACGCTGTTGTTTCGACGCCGCACCCCCGGCGCCCAACTGAACACCAACACCAGCCGCCCGCTCCCAAGCTGCGCCAGGCTGGCCGAGTAGTGCGCGTGCGGCGCGTCGCCCGCAAACAGCCGGCGTGACTCATGCACCTCGATTGGGGCGTCACGTGCGAGGTCCGGCTCGCCTGTCATGACCATTGCGATTCACCGCATCGACGTTGCACGGATCCTACGCCGGATTGCCACCAATGCGCGCCTTCGATACCTCGGGTCGATGCGTCGTCCTGGCCGCCAACCTGAGGGCCGGACCACGCTCCTACACTTGATAAAGCCGAACCGACCGCCTGCACAAGGGCACCTTGAAGGGAAGCACGGTGACCGTTCCGAACGATCTACAGGAAGAGCTTGCCGCCGCCTGGGCCGACCTGGAGAAGGCGCAGCAGCGACTCAAGGACGTTCGCCGCCGTGTGCCGTCGGAGCCCGTGCAGGACTACCAACTCCACGGGCCTGACGGCGCGGCAAAGCTATCCGAGTTGTTCGGCGACAAGTCCGACCTGATCCTGATCCACAACATGGGCACGCGCTGTCCCTACTGCACCATGTGGGCGGATGGCTTCAACGGCGTACTCCATCACCTTGAGGACCGCTCGGCCTTCGTCGTGGCCTCTCCTGACAGCGTCGAAACCCAGCAGGAGTTTCGGAGAAACCGCGGCTGGCGCTTCCGCATGTACTCGGCGGCCGGCACCTCCCTGTTCAAGGACATGGGCTTCGAGTCCGACGAAGAGCACTACGGCTCAAGCGCCATGCCGGGCGTCTCCGTCTTTCACAAGGGCGCCGACGGCTCGATCGTGCGTGTCGCCTCCGACTTCCTCGGACCCGGCGACGCCTACTGCAGCGTCTGGCACCTCTTCGACCTGCTCCGCGACGGCGTCGGCGACTGGGAAGCAAAGTTCGACTACTCGACCTAAACAGCCACGCCGTCCACCGCGGCGGTCATGAGCAACCGGCCTCCGCTCCTATAATCGCCGCCGGTCCGCTATCTCCCGAGCAGCGCTGTGTCCATTGACCGTTCGCAAGTCGACCATGCCGCCGAACTGGCGCGGCTCGAGCTGTCCGACGACGAGCGCGAGCGGCTGCGCGGCGAGTTGGGGCAAATCCTGCAGGCCTTCGAGGCGCTGAACACGCTGGACACCGAGCACATCCCCCCAACCGCCCAGGTCATCCCGCTGGGCAACGTCGAGCGAGACGACACCGTCGCCGACTCGCTGCCGCTGGATGCGGTGCTTGAGAACGCCCCCCGTGTCGAGGACGGCCAGATTCGCGTTCCCCCCGTGCTGGACGAGTCCTGACCGGTGGCTGATGCGCTCTATCGGCTGACGCTGCACGCGGCCGCCCAGGGACTGCGGAACGGACAATTCAGTTCGGTCGAGCTCACGCAGTCCCTGCTCGACCGCATCGAATCCGTGGACGGACGGGTCGGCGCCTATCTCACCGTCACCGCCGACCTGGCCCTGGAACAGGCTGCGGACGCTGACGCCCGCCGCGCCTCGGGCCAGGATGGCCCGCTCCTGGGCCTGCCCATCGCCCTCAAGGATGTGCTCAGCACGGCCGGCGTACAAACGACCTGCGCCTCCCGCATTCTCGAAGGCTTCATCCCGCCATACGACGCCACCGCCGTAACCCGTTTGAAGAACGCCGGCGCGGTGACGCTCGGCAAAACCAACATGGACGAGTTCGCCATGGGCTCGTCCAACGAGCATTCCGGCTACAAGCCGGTGCGCAATCCCTGGAACCTGGACAAGGTGCCCGGGGGCTCGAGCGGAGGCTCAGCGGCTGCCGTGGCCGCCGACGAGTGCCTGGCCGCGTTGGGATCCGACACCGGCGGCTCGGTCCGTCAGCCCGCCGCCCTCTGCGGCTGCGTGGGGCTCAAGCCCACCTACGGGCGCATCTCGCGCTTCGGCCTGATTGCCTTCGCCTCGTCGCTGGACCAGATCGGCGTGCTGACCAAGGACGTCACCGACGCCGCGCTCCTGCTGGGAGCGCTTGCTGGACACGACCCGCGCGATTCCACTTCGGCTGAAGAACCGGTGCCCGACTACGCCGGCGAACTGAACGGCGACATCGGCGGGCTGCGCATCGGCGTGGCGCCTGAATACTTCGGCGAGGGGCTCGATCCGCAGGTCGGAGCTTCCGTCCGTGCGGCAATCAACGACCTGCTGGGCCTCGGGGCAACCGAGCGCGAGATTTCGCTTCCCCACACCGAATACGCCCTGCCGACCTATTACGTCATCGCCCCGTCCGAGGCCAGCGCCAACCTGGCCCGCTACAACGGCGTCAAGTACGGCCTCTCCGACCCGCAGGCCACCGACGTGGACGAGATGATGGCCCGAATCCGCGGCCGGGGCTTCGGGTCCGAGGTCAAGCGCCGCATCATGATCGGCACCTTCGCGCTCTCCTCCGGCTACTACGACGCCTACTACGTCCGCGCCCAGAAAGTGCGCACGCTCATCAAGTCCGACTTCGAGACGGCATTCCAGGATGTCGACGTCATCGCGGCGCCCGTCGTGCCGTCCCCGGCCTTCGACCTGGGAGCCAAGCTGGACGACCCCGTGGCCATGTACCAGTCCGACATCATGACCCTGCCCGCCTCCCTGGCCGGCCTGCCCTGCATGAGCATCCCCTGCGGCTTCGTGGACGGACTCCCCGTGGGTCTCCAACTCATCGCGCCCCCCTTCGCCGAGTCGCGCCTGCTCCAGGCCGCCCGCGCCTACGAACGCGCCCGCGGCGACCTGGACGCACCCCTCAAAGCCATCGACGCATGACCACCGCCACCGCCTACCGCGTGGTCATCGGGCTTGAGACCCACGTCCAACTCCGCACGCAAAGCAAGATGTTTTGCGGCTGTGCCGCCGACTACGCCAACGCCCGGCCCAACACCCACGTGTGTCCCGTCTGCCTGGGCATGCCCGGCGTCCTGCCGGTCATCAACCGCGAGGCCGTGGACCACACCATCCGCACCGGCCTGGCGCTCAACTGCGAAATCCCCGAGTACGCCAAGTTCGACCGCAAGAACTACGCCTACCCCGACCTGATGAAGTGGTACCAGATTTCCCAGTACGACCTGCCGCTCTGCATCAACGGCCACTTCGACGTCGAGGCCGACGGCGCCACGACTCGCGTTGGGATTACGCGTGTCCACCTGGAAGAGGACACCGCCCGCCTGACCCACGTCACCGCCGCTGACGGCGCCCCCGCCAGCCTGATCGACGTCAACCGTTCCGGCGCCCCGCTGATGGAAATCGTCAGCGAGCCCGACATTCAGACGCCCGCCGAAGCCATGGCCTATGGCGAGAAGCTGCGCGCGTTGCTCCGCTGGATCGGCGTATCCACCGCCAACATGGAAGACGGCGCGCTGCGCATCGACGCCAACATCTCCGTCTGGCCCCAGGGCAAGCCGATCGGCGACGTCAAGGTCGAAGTCAAGAACATGAACTCCTTCCGAGCCCTCGGCCGTGCCCTCGCCTTCGAAATCGAGCGTCAGACCGGCCGGCGCGAGCGCGGCGAAGCCATCGAACAGGAAACCCGTGGCTGGGACGAAACCTCGGGCACAACCCGCTCCCAGCGCACCAAGGAATACGCGCACGACTACCGCTACTTCCCCGAACCCGACCTGCCACCGCTGCACATCACTCGCCAGCGCGTCGACGCCCTGCGCGCCGCCCTCCCCCGCATGCCCGACCAGGTCGCCGCCGACCTGATCCAGCAAGGTGCCCCCGAAGCCGACGTGGCCGAACTCGTCCAGGACCGCCCCCTCACCGACTACACCCTCGCCGTCCTCGAAGCCGGCGCTCCCGCCGACCAGGCCGTCACCTGGATCGTCCACGAGCTCCGCCGCGCCCTCAACGCCCACACCGCGCGCCAACCTCGCGACAGCGGGAAGCCATCCGCTCTTCCTCCGTCTCCTGGGAGACCTTCGCATAGCGTGCGCAACCTTGAAGGCGTGGCCGCTCTTCACCCTCTCCAAGGGGAGAGGCAGGTTCGGTCGTCTTCGGCCGAAACCGGTGAGGGGTCTTCCGGGCAACCATCCCTCGGGTTGCGCAGTAGCCACGAAGACGGAACAAATCGGGGTGAGGATCAGGCGCCGCCTCACCGCCCAAGCCCGGGAACCACCATCCCCATCCCTCCAACTGAAATCGCCGCCCTGCTGGATCTCCGCACCAGGGGCGCCGTCAGCAGCACCATGGCCGGCGAAGTCCTCGACGAAATGTTCGCCACCGGCAAGTCGGCCGAGTCGATCGTCCAGGCACGCGGTCCCCAAATCAGCGGCCAGGACGAGCTCCTGGCCATCGCCCGCCAGGTCATCCAGGAAAACCCGCAGGCCGTCCAGGACTACCGCGACGGCAAAGGCCGCGCCCTCCAGTTCCTCATGGGCCAGGTCATGCGCATCACCCGCGGC
>JAPPFO010000197.1 GCA_028875175.1 Chloroflexota bacterium
GCGCATCACGGTCCGAGCGCTCGCAAAAGGCCTGGACCGCGCTAGCCAATGCGAGGTGAATCGCGTCGCTCGGATGCCGCTGTCGATCGACTGTGAGCGCGCGACGCACCACGTCTGGCGCGCCTGCCCGGTGAAATCCTAGCCGGAAGGTGGCCGGCTAGTTGCTACGCAGTACGGGTTTCAGGAGTTCGTGTTCAGATCGTACTCGGTCCGAAGACCGAGACAGACCGCGCCGAAAGGACAGTGCGGTGCGTCGCTGGCCGGGAGGTTGGTGGTCCGGAGAGTTAGCGGGCAGAGCGTCTTGAGTGTGCTCATGTCGGTTGCGCTTGATTCAATGGCGATGACACGATGAGAGAGCAACGTATGGGGTCCTGGATGTCACACGCGACGCATGGAGCGGAACCATGCGGGCATGCGAGGCGGGCGGGCTGCGTTGCTGGGGGTGATGGCGATGGTTGACGTCGTTGAGTTAGCGACGCTGGACGAGAACATCGAGGCGTACGAGCGTCAGCGAGATGAAATGGAAGCGAAGTATCGGGACAGGTGGGTCGTGTTTGTTGACCGGGAGTTCGTCGAGGCCTTCGATGATTTCCAAGAGGCGGCCATGATGGCCATACGACGCTGGGAGCGAGGACCGTATCTGATCCGGCTGGTGGGCGAGGAGCCGCGAGTGATTCCGATGTCGCTCATCAGCAGGTCGGTGGATGCGCGCGTTAGGTGTGGGTTAACCAATGGCCGGGACTACCTTGTACGTATCGGTCCCCGCCTAGATACTTTGGCGTAACCCAGGGGTAGGTGCGCGGAAGACCCCTCACCGGTTTCGGCCGGGGACGGCCGAACCTGCCTCTCCCCTTGGAGAGGGTTAAGAGCGGCCCCGCCTTCGAGTTTCAGGGCCGTTATGCAATGGGCTCGCCTGGGCGTGCACGACGGGTTTGATCCGTGCTTTCACCAGCCCGTCGGACGACCGAATTTTTAGGAAGCGGGTTAGCTTAGAAGCTAATGATGGTCTGGTCCATGCCGCCGGTGAAGAGCCAGATGATGCCAGCAATCAGTCCTACGATCAGAAGGCCAATCAGCACCCCGCATAGTCCGCCACCGAACCATGACTCCGCATATTCGTCTGCGGGCATGTCGTCCGGCTTTGGCGGCGGGAAGTCATAGGCGCTCATCGAGAGCCTCCCAACTCCTCGATACGATTTTCGTGTCTAAGCCCCTGCCGCTGGAGCCTAGCGACTGCATCCCACGAAAGGCAATAGAAAGATTCAAAACGAATATGATTGCGGCAGTTGATTTACGAATTCGCATAGTGGCCTACTTGAATAGAACTATAGTCGGACCGAAGCCCTACAAATCGGAAGCCTCCTCGCGGAGGCGGTTGACTATGGCTTGCATGCCTTCGTCGGGGTGGTGGTCGCCGAAGATGATGTTGCCGACGATGTGGTTGGTGATGAGGCCGGCTTCGCGGCGGCTGAGGGTGGAGTAGGTGGCGTTGGTCATGAGTTGCTCGATGAGGTTGGCGTCTTTGGGCGCCAGGTCGGGGGTTCGAGCGGCGATGCCTTCGGCGGAGATGCGGGTGGCGGGGAGGACGGAGCTGGCGCGCAGGCCGGCGGCGAGGTGGCGCAGGGCGTCGTAGGCGGTCTCCGGGTTCGGGGCGCTGGCCAAGACCCCGAGCATGGCGTGGACGAAGACGGGGCTGCGGCCGGCGCCCATGTTGGGCAGGGGAAAGACTTCCAGGCTGCTGCCGATGAGCCGACTGGGCGGAATGAACGCGAGGATGGAGCCGGCGAAGCCGAACTGGCCGGTGCGTTGAAACGAGCGGGTGGAGCGGCCATCGGTGATGGCGAGGCGGTGGTCGTGCACCCAGGCGCGCAGGAACTCGGCCACCGCGACGGCGGGTTGCGAGGTGAGGGGCTCGAAGTCACCGTTGGGCCCGCGGAGGTCGCCGACGGCCGACTGCAGCAGTTCGTACGGCGAAGGCGACGCGTCGTAGTCGCCGTCGCCATCGGGCTCCGGCGTGAAGCGCGAGATGTAGCCCAGGCTGCCCAGGCCGCCGGAGGGCGGGGGTTCCTGGTGCAGTCGGCGCACGGAATCGAGGAAGACCTCGGCGTCGAAGGTGAGCGGATCGGGGGCGGGCGGTTCGAATTCGAGCTCGGTGGCCAGTTGCCGGTTGAACAGCAGCACGTGCGGCGAGACGGCCACCGGCAGGCCGTACTGCGTGCCTTCGTGCTTGCCGGTCTCGAGCAGGCCGGGCCAGAAGTCGGCGGCGTTGAAGCCGGGGTCGGAGACCAGGAAGTCGTCCAGCGGCGCCAGCCGGTCGTTGGCCAGCAGGTCGGCCTGGTCGGCCCTGAAATAGATGACGATGTCGGGCTTGGCATTCAACACGGCATCCAGGGACGTGCTGAGGCTGAAGGTGGAGGCGTTGCGCCCGTAGTCCAGTGACGCTTCCTCATAGGTGTAGCGGTCCTCGCCGCGCTCGCGGGCGGCGGCCAGGCCGTTGACGAACTGGCCGAAGAGGCTGCCGCCGATGCGGTTGGAGGGGTACATGGCGACGGTGACTGGGTGCTTGGCGCCCGGGGTGGGCAGGCTGGCGGCCGGACGGGGCGCGGCCGCAGTGACGTTGCGGGCTTCGGCGCGGGCGCGTTCCAGGTTGCGCTGCAATTCCGCCTGGAGGCCCGCCGGCAGGGAGCCCGCGGCGCTTTCGGTTGGGGACTCGCCGCAGGCGGCGAGGGCGAGGGCGCCGAGGGAGGCGGCGCCGGCGGCGAGGGCCTGGCGGCGACTGAGGAGCCGCAGCGTGGTTCTCACGAGTCGTGCCTCAGGTCGGTACACCGCTAGCTTAGACCCGCCTAGATGGTCGAACCGAAAATCTGGCCGGTCAGCGACTTCGGCGGGGGTCCCGCGGCCGCCGCGCTGATGGGTCTTTGGCCTAGCCCTCGGTGGGCGGCGCGGAGACTTCGAAGGGTATGCGGTGCATTTCGTTGGCGTCGAGGAGGACGTGGGTGGCGTAGGGGCCGTAGTGGTCGAAGTTGAGGTTGTCGAAGTTGACGACGAGGGTGGCGGTGGTTTCGAGCCGGTCGACGGGGTCGGCGAGGTCAACGATGCCCTGGACGGCGGCGGTTTCGGCGCCGTCGGCGTCCATGATGACGACGCGCGCTTGCTTTTGGCCGATTTCGGTCTTGTGGGCGCGGAAGCGGGCGACGACGCAGAGGCGCGGGTGGCGGGCGGGAAGGCTTGGGGCGTGGATCTGATCGAAGCCGATGCCGACGGCGACGACTTTGGCCGTGCTGTCGGCGTAGTCGCAGATGAAGGCGAAGTCCAGTTGCACGGCGAGCCCGCTGGATTGGCTGCGGACGAAGCGTAGCAACGCGGTATTGCCCGCCGCCGAGGCACAGGCCACGGTGACGGCGGGCGCTCAGAGGTTCTGGAAGTAGCGGGCGTAGACCCAGGTGACGAGGAGGCCGAGGGCGAGGCCGACGGCGAGGCCGACGGGATCGATCCAGGCGGCGGGGGGTGGCTGGCTCTCGAAGCCGGAGGCGATGATGTCGCGGCCGCTGCGGCCCATGATGGCCCCGCCGCCAGAGCGTCGGATCGAACTGAAGTAGACGAACCAGTGCATCAGGCGCCAGACGACGAGCGTGATGCTGACCGTGATCAGCCCGTAGATCAGTAGACGCCGGCCGCGCGGTGTGTGGTGACCGGCCGCCAGGCGATCGACGTCACGTTGGGCCTGCCGCCGGCGCACCGACTCGGCACGGCGACGCTGTTGCCGCGTTTTTCTCTCCGGAGCCTCGTTGAACGCGTCCAGCGGGTCGGCGAAGGGACGGTTGACGCGGTCGTCGTCCGCTGGGCGACCGGGAGTCATGGCGCGTGGTGGCCGGTCATAAGCCCTCGAAGTAGCGGGCGTAGATCCAGGTGAGGCCGACGCCGAGCGCCAGGCCCAATGCCACGGCCACGATGTCAACCTCGACCCCGAATTCCTCCGGACTCGCGAATGGCCACATGATCCAGACGAGGCGTTGAATGAAGAGCCAGCCGACGACCGTGAGCGCGCCGGCGATCAGGGCGTAGCGCGCGAGCCGCCGCCAGCCCGACATGCCGTAGGAGTAGGCGCCGGAGCGCTGGGCGATGTTGCGGGCCCTGTCCTCGCGGCGCTGGGCCTCAGCGAAGTAGCCCTCGGATTCGGTCCCCAGGATCTCGTCGGCCCAGCGATTGCGGTCGTAGGCGGTGCGGTCGTAGCCGCTGGCACCGTAGAAGTCGCGCTCGGTCTTGATCTGGCGCGCGGCTTCGCGCTCGATGATAGGGCGGGCGGCTTCGGCGGCGTCCAGGGGGCTGACTCGCGGGAGGATCCAGGCGTGCAGCTTTGCGAACCAGGCTGCGAATGCGGCCGCGCCGATGGGAACTCCGAAGAAGGCCAGCATCTGGGCCACCGTGGCGCCCAGTTGAGAGCCGGCCATGGCCCAGACAATCAGCACGATGAGCCCGGCCACGGCCAGCCAGACGACGGCGGTTTCCAGAAGGTAACGGCGGCGCGGGCGCAGGTCGACGAAGGTTTCCAGAACCCCGGCGCGCCGCCAGCGGTTGCGCGTGACGCGGGACATGCCGGCCCCGGCCAGACCCAGTACGGGCGCCGCTACCGCAACCGCCGGCAGGATGCCAAGCGGCGAGCCTGGGCTGGAGTCGGCCTGCGGGGCCGGCGCTGCGGACGGCACAAACTCCGTAGGAGTTCCGGAATCTCCGAGCGTGCCCAGCAGCAGCCCAAGTCCACCCAGCGCCAGGGTCAGGACGAGAAAAAAGCCGACGGCCATGCCCGCGCCGGTCAGGAAGCCGGCCAGCATGGCGTGGCGCGGGGCGGCCAGGGCGGCGCGGACGCGACTGAGGTGGGTGGCAACCTCGGTTACGGCGTCGCCGTGCGGGTAGCCGGCATAGACCAGGGCCTGCTGGGCCGCGCGGATGTCGTCGCGGGAATCGCGTTGGGGATCCTTGAACCAGCCCATGACCTCACCGCTGGCTATCAGGCCGCCCGACGCCGAAAAGCTGAAGCTACGGACGGGCGGCTCAGCGTGCCGCGACTAATGTACGACGCGTCGACCGGCTAGCGTCGAGGCCGTCACAGATCCTCGAAGACATTGGCGTATAGCCAACTGACCGCTACACCCAATACCAAGCCCACCAGAATGCCGACCACTCCAGCGTTTGAGTCAGCGGCCTTGTCCCCGAGGTGATATGCAGGATGGCTGATCCAGGAAAGCCAGCGTGCGAGCTGCCATGCACCGGCGGTGATCACGCCTGTCAGAAGGATGTAACGTCCTGGCCGGAGTGCTTTCAGCACGCGACGTAGATCGTCAGTCGCGAGTGGCTCGTCAGAGCGATGCCAAGCCGACTCACTTCGGCTAGCGACTGCGGAGCCGCCTTGCCGCTCGGCGGCAGAGAATTCTTGTGCCCATCGGATGCGGTCGTAGGAACTGCGGTCATATGTGTGGCGCCCCAGGAAGTGCTGCTCCACGAGAACCTGCCGCGCCGCCTCACGTTCGATGATCGGTCGTACGTAGGCCGCAGCGTCTACCGGGCTCACGCGCGGAAGGCTCCAGGTGAACAGCCTGGAAAACCCACCGGAAAAGGCGGCTGTCCCCAAGGGCACCGCAAGAAAGGCAAGCGCCTGGGAAACGTAGACGCCTAACCGGAGCGGTGCCAAGGCCCAAACGAACAGCAAGAACACCGCGCCCACGCCCAGCCATAGAAGAGCGTCGGCCAGCCAATCGCGGCGGCGTGGACGCAGACGTGTGAACGTCTGGAGCACGCCCGCCGATCGCCAGCGGCTGCGCCTTGCATGCGCCATGCCGGCGCCGGCTAATCCCAGCGCCAGCGTGGCAGCCGCGAAGGACGGAGGAACGCCTACCGACGCACCTAGCCGGGCCGCAGCTTGTGCGGCGGTCGGCCCGGTACCGGCAGGAAGCGCGAAGTCAGGGGAAAGCGGAGTCGCGGCGATTATGACGCGCTGGATCCAGTCGATCGCCACAGCCAGCACAAGCAGTACGCCGACGGCCATGGACGCGCCGGTCAGGAAGCCGGCCACTAGGGCGTGGCGCGGGGCGGCGTGGGCGGCGCGGACGCGGTGGAGGTGGGTCGTGACCTCGGTTACGGCGTCGCCATGCGGGTAGCCGGCGTAGACCAAGGCCTGCTGGGCGGCGCGGATGTTCTCGCGGGAGTCGCGTTGGGGATCTCTAAGCCACTGCATGCGCCAGTACCGTCGGCCCTCGCGTCAG
>JAPPFO010000031.1 GCA_028875175.1 Chloroflexota bacterium
CGTCAATGAAGTTATCGAGCGACTCGCGGGACTCGGTCTCGGTCGGCTCGATCATCAGGGCTTCGTCCACGATGATCGGAAAGTAGATGGTGGGCGGGTGGATGCCGTAGTCGATGAGCCGCTTGGCGATATCGAGGGTTCGCACACCGAGGCGCCGCTGACGGGTACCGGCCAGGACGACTTCGTGCATGCAGATGCGGTCGTAGGGCAGGTCGTAGTCGTCGGACAGCGAGGCCCGCAGGTAGTTGGCGTTGAGCACGGCGTCGTCGGCGGCCTCGCGCAGACCTTCAGCGCCGAGCGAGCGGATGTAGGTGTAGGCGCGTACCAGGTTGCCGAAGTTGCCGAGGTGGCTATGCACGCGCCCGATGCTGGTGGGCGGCGCTTCCGCCAGTTTGAAGGCGTCGCCGTTTCGAACCACGCGCGGTCCGGGCAGAAACGGTTCGAGATGCGCCTGCACGGCAAGGGCGCCGGCGCCGGGACCACCGCCACCGTGAGGCGTACTGAACGTCTTATGTAAATTCAGATGCATCACGTCGATGCCCAGGTCGGCCGGTCGGACGCGGCCGAGCATGGCGTTCATGTTGGCGCCGTCGCAGTAGACCTGCGCACCGGCGGCGTGGACCAGGTCGATCACCTCAAGGATGCGGCGTTCGAACAGGCCGAGGGTGCTCGGGAGCGTGAGCATGATGGCGGCCACGCCCGGGCCGAGGCTCTCCTCCAGGTTCTGAAGGTCAATGCCGCCATCGTCAGCGGTGGGCAGGCTGATGACCTGCAGACCGCTCATAGTTCCAGTGGCGGGGTTGGTGCCGTGGGCCGAGTCGGGAACCAGCACTTGCGTGCGGGTTTCGCCGCGCGACTGGTGCCAGGCCAGGATGCTCAGGAGGCCGCAGAGCTCGCCCTGCGAACCAGCGGCGGGTTGGGTGGAGACGGCCGGAAAGCCGGTGATGGCAGCCAGCAAGGCTTCAAGCTCGTAGATCAACTCCAGGGCGCCCTGGGCCGTTGCGGGCGGCTGGGCGGGGTGGATATCGGCCAGACCCGGGGTGCGGGCCGTGACTTCGTTGACCTTGGGGTTGTACTTCATGGTGCATGACCCGAGCGGGTACATGGCGGTATCCACGCTGTGGTTCTTGTGCGAGAGGCGAAGGAAGTGGCGCATGACGTCGATTTCGGAGGCTTCCGGCAGCGGCAGGTCGGACCGGACCTGGGAATCGGGTAGGACCGACGACGGGTCGACTGGCTCGAACTGGCGCAGGGGCGGGCGCACGCCGCGGCGGCCGGGGCTCGAAAGGTCGTAAATCAGGGGCTCTTCGCTCATCGGGTACTTGCCCAGGCGGATGCCAGCGCTTTGACGTCGCTGGCGGTCGTGAGCTCAGTGGCCGCCACGAGAATCAGATCATCGAAGCTGGGAGACACACACCCAAGATCCACGCCGGCGAGTACGTTGCCACCGCTGCGAAGGCGCTCCAGCCGGGCGGCGGCACCCTCGGGCGCGTGGACCACGAACTCGTTGAAATAGGGAGCGTCGGTGGCAATCGCGGCGCCGGCGCCGGCCAGGGCCTCAGCCGTCCGATGGGCGGCGGCCAGGGACTGCTCGGCGATTTCGCGTAGACCGTGACGGCCCAGGGCCGAAAGCGAGATTGTGGCGCCCAGCGTCACAAGGGCCTGGTTGGTGGTGATGTTGGACGTGGCGCGTTCGCGTCGGATGTGCTGTTCGCGCGTCTGCAAGGTCAGGACGAAGGCGTTCTTGCCGTCCAGGTCCGTCGTCCGACCGGCGATTCGACCCGGAACGCGGCGAATCAACTGTGACCGGACAGCGAACATGCCGGCGCCGGGCCCACCATAGGCCGGAGCACCGGCCAGCGAGCGCAGTTCGCCGACCACGATGTCGGCGCCGAGATCGCCGGGTGGAACCAAGAGACCCAACGAAACCGGATCGCCGACCACGACCACGACGCGGGCGCCATGTTTGCGCGCGGCCTGTATGACCGGGTCAGGGTCGACCACCATGCCCAGAAAGTCCGGGCGCTGGATGACCACGCAGCTTGTCTGGTGGTCGATGGCGTCCACGAGCGCTTGTAGATCGGGACGAACGCTCGTTGCATCGCGGCGGGCGGCGGATACGACGTGGAGGTTGACATCGAGCGCACTGACATATGTCTCGGCTACAGCTCGATAGGCCGGATGTACGGTGTCGGCGATGACGACGCGCGGGCGGCGCGTGAGGCCCCGACACAACAGCACGGCCTCGGCCAGCGCCGAGGCGCCGTCGTACAACGAGGCGTTGGAAACTTCCATGCCGGTGAGGTCGCAAACCAGCGACTGGAACTCGTACATGGCCTGCAAGGTGCCCTGCGCCATTTCCGGCTGATAGGGGGTGTAGGCCGTGTACCACTCCGAGCGCAGCAACTGCTGGTCAACCAGCGCGGGGACGAAGTGGCGGTAGAACCCGGCGCCGAGAAATGAGGGCAGGTCGCTGGACGTTGCGTTGCGCGCGCCGAGGTCGCCCAGATGTCGAATGACGTCGGTCTCGGGAAGCGCCGGCGGCAAGTCCAACTCCGGGTCGCGGTGGCGGACCGGAATGTCGACAAAGAGGTCGTCTATGGACTCGACACCGACCGTGCGCAGCATGGCCGCCCGGTCGGCGTCGGTGTTAGGCGCGTAGCTCATTCACCAGCTGTTCGTACGCCTGCGCATCGAGCAGCGTGTCGCGCTCGCTCGGATCGCTCGCGGCCAGCCGGATCATCCAGCCGGCGGCGTAGGGATCTTCGTTGATGAGTTCGGGCTGTGCCTCAAGTTCCTCGTTGACCTCGAGAATCTCGCCTGACATTGGGACGTAGAGGGGCGAGACGGCCTTGACCGACTCGACCGTTCCAAACTCGTCACCCGCGGCGAAGCTGTCGCCCGGCGTCGGCAGCTCGACGTAGACGACATCCCCCAACTCTTCCTGCGCGTAGGCCGTGATGCCGACGACCAGCTGGTCGCCGTCGTCGCGCACCCACTCGTGTTCGCGGGTGTAGCCAAGGTCGTCTGGGTACATGAACTCACCGGGCCAAGCAATTAGGGCTAAGGTCTAGAATATCGCAGCGCATGGCGGCCACAGATCAAATCCATCTCTCATCGGTGAATGTCCATGTGCATGTGGCATTCATGCGAGAGGGTGAGCCCGGGTCAGTTGATGGTGTGGTCCTGACATCCACCGATCCGATGGTTTCCTGGGTGTCCATCCGCGCCGCCCCACGTGCGGTTCAACTGCCATCGCCGCCGGCGGCCGATGCCTGGACCGGCGCTTTGGAGAACCTTTACGGCACGCGCCCGCTCTACCTGGCGCCCGGGTATGGACCAGACGACGATCCGGGTGTCGGGGTGCTTCAGGAACTGGCAGACCGCGGAATCATTGGCCTGACCGTCGGTCCGGAATGTGCGCCAGCTATTGAGGGCCCCACCGTCATGGGTCCGGCCGGCGGGGACTGGCGGCCCGCGGCGGGGATTCAGTCCGTGGTGCGGGGTATTGCCGATGATTGCGAGCTGAAGACGTGGAGGAAGCGGCTGCGGGCAGCGTACGGGCCGGACGCGGCTGTTGAAGTCAAGCCGTGGTCCTGCTCAAGCTGGCGAGGCGACGGCCCAGCCAGTCCCATGCCGTATCCGATGTCGATGCGCGCTTTGCCCACGGAGCAATCGAGACTTCGCGACACAAACACACTGCTGGACATCTTTCAGCAACTGCGCGGGCCGGACGGCTGCCCGTGGGACAAGCAGCAGACCCACCGAACGCTTCGTCCCTACCTCGCGGAAGAAGCGCACGAGGCCCTGGCCGCGATTGAACGAGACGACGACATCGCAATGGCGGACGAGTTTGGCGACGTGCTGGCGAACCTCGTCCTGCACGCGGAGATTGCCCGGCAGCGCGGCGGGTTTGCCTGGCCGGACGTGGTTGCGGCCATTGGCGCGAAGATGATTCGACGGCATCCCCATGTCTTCGGCGACGCGCAGTTTGAATCCCTGGACGACCTGAGTCTGACATGGGCCCAAATCAAGGCTGACGAACACAACGGAGATACCGGTCCATTTGACGGCCTGCCGGACTCAATGCCCAGCCTGACGTTTGCGAGATCGGCCGTGCGCGCGCTGCGCCGGGCCGGAGAGCCACTGGACGAGGCCGGCCTGGAAACAGCGACACTGGCCGCGCTGTCGTCCGGGAACGACGCAGAACGATTGGGCGACGCTCTCCTATGGGTCGCCGCGCGCGCCGACGCGGCAAACGTTGACCCTGATATGGCGCTGCGGGACGCGAATGCGCGGCTGAAACAACGGCTCGAGGAGGCCGACGGTCGCAGCCAGACCATGCACCGCAACCGGGAACGCCAGGACTGATCTCGTTTGCTGGAAGGGGAAGGCTAATTCGTTGCGGTGGAGTCGATTCCGTCCAAAACCTCGAGTGCGGCCGCAGCGACATGGAATGCAGACAACAAGTGGTCCGCCGAAATCTCGCCTGGACCGGCTCGGGTGAGGAAGACGTACGGCACTCCACGAGCGGCGAATATGTCGTGGTCGCCGCGCCCCATGCCGAAGTCACTCGTGACGCGTAGATCGGTCCCGTCAGCTTCGAGTCGCTGATTTATCAGCGGCGCCAGTTCATCCGACACGCCAAGCTGCAAGGGGCGGGAGCGCCCAGGGCGATCGAATGCAAGCACGGAGTCAATCGTCGCGCGCTCGTCGTCTGAAAGGTGCGCCAGGTACCAGCGACTGCCAACGTAGCCGCGATGGGTGCCGTCGAACGCGACAAAGGTGATCGAATGCCGGGCGCCCACCTCATCAGCGTGGCGGGCCAGGGCAAGCAGGAGCGCAAGTCCGTCGGCGTTGCCACCGTTGGAGTAGTCGCCCAGCGGAGCATCAGCGGGCGTGGCGACGACGATCTGACGCCGTAACGGTCCCGCCCGATGCCCGATCACATTGGCGCCCTCGAAGGACCGCTGCGGCGGCGAGACATCCACCATGGCCTGCGGCTCGCCGCGCTCCAGGCGCTCGACCAGGTCCTCGCCCGCCTCCTCAGTCACGGAGACCACGGGGATGCCCGAAGGTTGGCTGAGCGTGCCGTAGAGCCATCCCGGCCTGTTGTTGTAGACGATGACCGCCGCAGCACCGGCGTCTTCCAATAGCCGGCCGATGACTCGAAAGGGCGTAACACCCCGAGCAATCAGCACCACGGCTCCGTCGTAGTCCGAGCCGCGCAGCACGCCCTCGTCGTTGACGTCGGCCTGCCGCAACGGACCCTCGACGATGCCGACGGCCGAGTAGATCATGCCCGCGGCGAGCACAAAGTCGCCGTCCACCCGCAAACTCACGGAGGGCAGACCGCGACCGAGGGCCAGGAATTCTCGACGTTCGGCGTCGAGTCCAAGCGCATCGATAGACCGAACGAGAGCGTCCCCGAGAGTCGACGACCGGAGTGACGACGTTGCGTCCAGCCGCGCGAGCCTTGCGGCGTCGGCCATCAGGCTCGCGCGCAACTGTCGGTCGCCGGCTATCGCCTGCGACAAGTCGCCCTGGGGTTCATCGCCGGCCGCAACCACCATCGCCTGGGGCAGGTCGCTTGACTGCACCGCGGCGCCGCACGCGGCCGTAGCCATTGCCGCCGCTGCGATGAACGTACGCCGGGACAGACGTCGCACCATGAGCGATTCTATTCGGGCGTAACCGGGCGTCTGTGACAATCAGACCAGACGACGCCCCCAGGACCGTGTGTGGCTAACGCGAATCGGACATTGACCGCGCTGCCGGGCATTCGCGTGGGTCACTGGACACATGCGGCGGCCGGGACCGGATGCACGGTCGTGCTTTTCGACCGAGCCGTAGCAGCCGCCGTGGATGTTCGCGGATCGGCCCCGGGGACCCGAGAGACGGACGCGCTGCATCCCGGCGGGCTGGTTGGGCAGGCCGACGCGATTCTCTTGACCGGCGGCAGCGCGTACGGACTGGCCGCGGCCGACGGGGTGATGCGCTACCTGGAAGTCCGGGGTCGCGGGTTCCCTACGATCGCCGGGCCCGTGCCCATCGTGCCGGGGGCCGTGGTTTATGACCTGTCGGTCGGCGATCCGTCAATCCGCCCCGATGCTGCCGCGGGCGAGGCGGCTGCCAATGCGGCATCCACGGACCCTGTGCCACAGGGCAACGTGGGCGCGGGAACCGGCGCCATTATTGGTTTCGGCAATGGCCGAATGAAGGGCGGCCTTGGCAGCGCTCTGATTCACAGTGGTGATGTCACGGCAGGCGCCCTGGTGGTCGTGAACCCGGCAGGCGCCGTCCATGACCCCGGCACCGGCGGCCCATTGGCTGTGGCTTCGGGCAGCACCGGTTCGGGATTCGGCCAGAACACCACGATCGGCGTGGTGGCCGTGAACGCCGCCCTGGAGCGCTGGCAGCTGCGGAAAGTCGCCGAAATGTCGCACGACGGTCTGGCGCGAGCCGTGCGACCGGCACACGGCATGCACGATGGCGACACGATCTTTGCCGTGTCGGTGGGCGCCGGAACCGAGAATGTCGATCTCACAACGGTTGGCCACGCCGCTGCCGAGGCGTTCTCGGCCGCAGTCGTGCAAGGCGCGCTACGGGCGCGGCCCGCGTACGGACTGCCGGCGGCCCAAGGATGAGACGCCTGGTCGCGTTGTTGACCGATTTCGGCACCGATGACCCCTACGCCGGGCAAACGGCCGCGGTTGTCGCCGCGGCGACAGATGCGCGGATCATCAGCCTGACGCACGGCGTTCCTGCGCATCACGTTTCGCTCGGCGCGTGCATCGTCGACGCCTCGCTTGAGCTTCTGCCCCCAGGCAGCGTGCTGCTGGCGGTGGTCGATCCAGGTGTCGGAACTGCAAGGCGCGGACTAATCGTGCGTCGCGACGGCCGCTGGCTGGTCGGACCCGACAACGGCTTGTTGACGCCCACGCAGGGTGACATTGAGTGCTGGTGCGTTGACCGACCGGAGGCCTGGCGGGACTCAGTTGCGCCGACGTTTCACGCGCGCGACATCTTTGCGCCCGTCGCCGCACGCCTGGCGAACTACGAACGCCCCGACTGGCTCGGCTCGCTCGTCCAGGATCCGGTACGCGTCGACCGGCCATCCGCGTGCATTGATGGACCGAAGATCAGAGGCGAAGTTATCCACGTTGACGCGTTTGGAAACCTGATCACAAACATACGGGCCGAGTTGGTGCAGACTGCCCACATGCTCCAAGCACAAGTCGGCGACGCGCGCATCAGAGGCCTGGCCACGACCTATGGCACGGGGCGTGAGCCCGTCGCCTTGATTGGAAGCTGGAACCTGCTGGAGATTGCGGTGCCGGGCGGCTCGGCCGCCCAGAGGCTTGGCTATCGCATTGGCGACGCAGTGACGGTGGAGCGTGCCGATGCCTAAGCCTGACCTGTTGGCGCCTGCAGCCATCCGGCGAACTTGCACGAGGCGGGCCGTAGCGATCCCTTCAGCGCCACGCCGCGGCATCGCCGGCTAGGGGAATCGGAGCAACCGAATGCTGCTTCGCCTGGCCCAGGATCCAGAGCTCTTTCTCATCGTCGCCTTCGCGTTCGTCATTGCGATCACCCTGCACGAGGCCAGCCACGCGCTGGTGGCAACCTGGCTCGGGGATGACCTGCCACGGCTCCAGGGGCGGGTGACCCTGAACCCGCTGAAGCACCTGGATTTCCTCGGCACGGTCATGATCCTCATCGCCTCGTTCGGCTGGGGGCGCCCGGTGCTGGTGAATCCCTACCGACTGCGGTTCGGATCGCATCGCGGGATGGCCCTGGTCGCCGCCGCCGGACCGGCATCGAATGTGGCGCTGGCCCTGGTGCTCGCGCCGGTCGCCCGCGAGCTTGCGTCGAGCTCCGGGACGGATCTGATCACCGTGGCGGTGGTGCTGATCATTCAACTCAACCTTTTCCTGGCCGCATTCAACCTGATCCCGCTGCCGCCGCTGGATGGCTTCAGCGTGCTGATCGGCCTGGTCCCGCGCGAGACGGCCATTCGGCTGGACGGGCTGCGCAGATTCGGACCCGGACTCCTGATTGGACTCTTTCTGTTGATCGCCATCGTGCCCGGGGCCACCGGTATCATCAGCGGCCCGGTGCTTGGGGCCACGAGGCTGCTCCTTGGAGGTTAGCTACCGGCTTCGGCAGGCACTGGCGTTATTTGATCCACGTGTTCCGGCAAGCTCACGCGACCAGGCCATGCAGCGGTTGAACGAGGATGAGCGGACGCTGTTCCAGCGCTTGTCTCCTGCCGATCAACGCCATGCGCTCGCCGTGTATGGGGCGGCTCAAGAGGCCTGGCCGAACGACGACGCCCTGCAGGTAGCTGCGCTACTTCACGACGTCGGGAAGGGCCGGCCGGGATTGGCGGACCGTACCGGTCTGACGCTTGCCAAAGCCCTGGCGCCATGGTTGCTGTTGCGCTGGCAACTCCGTCCAGCCACGTCACGGCGGGGACGAATCGCCCGCCTGGTTGGCGACACTGAAGCCAGCGCGCGTCTGGCGGAACTGGCCGGATCGCCCCCTGACGTGGTGGAGACGCTTCGTTGCTACGGCTTTCGCGAACACGAACGCGGACGACGGCTGGCCGAACTGGATGCCGGGCTGTGACGGCGACCTGGGGACCCGTTGGGCAGGAAAGCGCGCTGGGCGGCTTCGAGATCGATATCGACGACTTCGAGGGTCCGCTGGATCTCCTGGTTCAGCTGATAGAGAAGCAAGGCCTGGACATCACAGGTGTCTCAGTGCTTGCCGTCACGGACCAGTTTGTTGCTTTCGCCCACCAGCTGCACGAGCAGTTTGCGGAAGCGGCCTCCGAGTTTCTGCTCGTCGCATCGCGTCTCGCGCTGCTCAAGTCGCGAGCGCTGCTTCCGAGAGTCGAGCCCGAGGATGAGGAAGAGTCGGTTGACGATCTCGCGGAGCGCCTGCGGGTCTATGCGGCGTTCAAGGCCGTGGCGATGGACCTGGACGCCAGGCTGCGCGCTGGGGAGTCGTCGTTCATACGGGTTGCCGAGCCGAGCCTTCCGCAGCCGTCCCCTGAACCGGGCGCCGGCGACCTGATGCGGCTGCTCTCGGCGCTGGAGCGATTGACCCAAGTCGATACGCCCGTTGAGTCGCTCATCGAAGCGCCGACAAGGCGATTCCGTGTGGCAGATAAGGTGCAGGATCTGCAAGCCAGGTTGAGGTCCCAGGGAACGCTGGCCTTCGATTCGATCGCAGCGGCTTGCGCCGACCGCGCCGAACTCATCGCTACATTTGTCGCCGTGCTTCACCTGGTGCGGCAGCGTACGGCCACCGTCGAGCAGTCGGGAACTTTCGGGTCCATCGTGCTCAGATCCACTCGCGAGCATGGCGACGGATAGCGACGCCCGGACCGAGCCCGACGACGCCGTGGCCGATAGCCTCGATGGCGACTTCGGGCTGGCGCGTACGATCGAGGGGTTGCTGTTCGTAGCGGACCGCGCGCTCTCGGCAGCCGAGCTTGGCGGAGTTACCGGTGCATCCGACGTCGAGGTTCAAGCAGCGCTCCGCGAACTGATCGCGCACTACCGCACGCGCGGCATCGTCTTGCTCGAGCACCGCAATGCCTTCCGGCTGGTCTCCGCTCCCGATCTTGCGGACCACTGCCGCCGGCTTCTGGGTCTGGACCAACGCCGGCAGCCGTCGCGCGCAGCCCTGGAGACGCTGGGAATCGTCGCCTATCGCGGACAGGCTACGCGTGCGGAAATCGAACGGGTGCGCGGTGTCGACTCTGACAGCGCATTAGCCTCGCTGCTCGCGCGAAACCTGATTCGCGAAGCCGGGCGCCTTGATGCTCCGGGACGTCCAGCGGTCTTTACGACAACCGACACATTCCTGGCCTACTTCGGTCTGACGTCGCTGGACGAGCTTCCGGAACTGGACCTGGACGTTGCCTCAGACGAGGCGGCAGTGCGGCCGCCGCCCGACGTCTAGCGCTTGGTGAACTGCTTGGCCTTGCGCGCGCGAACGAGGCCGGGCTTCTTACGCTCCTTGGCCCGCGGATCACGGGTTAGCATGCCGGCCTGCTTGAGCTTCGGTCGGTTCTCAGCGTCCATGGACACCAGCGCACGCGCCAACCCAAGCCGAATTGCTCCTGCCTGACCGCGCGTACCACCGCCGGTCACGCGCGCGGAAATGCCAACGGACATCTCTTCGAGCATTCGCAGCGGCTCCAGCGCGTGAAACCGATGATCGGGGACGGACAGGAATTCCTCGATCGGACGCCCATTGACAACAAACGGCCCGTGCCCGGGGTAGACGCGGACCTGTGCGATCGCGGCCTTGCGGCGTCCCAGCCCGTAGTAGTAGTGGCCTTCAAGCGTCATGCGCCAACCTCGAGAATCTGGGGCCGCTGGGCCTCGTGACGGTGTTCAGGGCCGTCGTACACACGGAGCCGCTTCAATGCGCGGCGGCCGAGCGTGGTCTTCGGCAACATTCCCTTAACGGCAAGTCGAATCACCCGGTCGGGTCGTTGGGCGAGCATGTCGTCCAGGCGCGTCATCCGAATCCCCCCCGGGTAGCCGCTGTGCCGGGCGTAGAACTTCTGCTCCAGCTTGCGTCCGGTGACGCGAACGCGCGCGGCGTTAATCACGATCACTCCGGCGCCGTCGTCAACGTTCGGCGTGAACGTCGGCTGGTCTTTTCCACGCAGCACGTGGGCGATGCGCGTCGCCAGTCGCCCCAGCGTTTGTCCGGAGGCGTCAACCACCACCCATCGCCGCCCGCTCTGATCGCTCACCACGTCACCGCCTGTGTCATTTGTGGTCGATTGTATCGAGACTCCACGTTCGGATACTCCACCTGCAGCAAGGTAAGTCCGTGCGCCGGAGCCGTGCCGCGAACCTGGGACCTGGCTGCGGGCTTCAGGAGCGCTGCGACATCCGCCGCGTCGATTTCACCACGGCCGGCGCGAACAAGGGTCGCGACGATCCGCCGCACCATGCGGTACAGGAACGCATTGGCTGCGATGCGAACGCGAATGGTGCTCCATTCCCGCCACACTTCCAGCGCAAATATCTCGCGCTTCGTGCTCTCCTGGACTCCCGCGGTAAATGCGTCGAAGTCATGGCCCCCGACCAATTCGGCGGCCGCCGACCGCATGCGCGCCACATCAAGCGACTGCCGAACGTGCCATGCGCGCGCCCTGTCCAGGACGGGCCGCACTGGCTGCTGCTCGATGCGGTACTCGTAGACGCGCGCGGTGGCGTCGCGACGCGGATCAAACGCCGGCGCCACGGTTGAGAGGTCTCGGATCGCAACGTCTACCGGCAAGTGCGCGTTCATGGCCCTGAGAAGCGTGTCGTCGTCAAGACTCGACGCAGTACGAAAAGCCATCACCTGCCCCAGGGCATGAACTCCGCTGTCGGTCCGCCCGGCGCCGGCAACTGTTACCTCGTCGCCGGTGGCGGCATGAATCGCGGCCTCCAGGACACCTTGCACGGTGCGCGAACTGCGCTGCCGCTGAAAGCCCTGGAATCCCGCACCGTCGTACTCCACCGTGGCGCGAACGGTTCGAAGCCCGGTCACACCAGCTCCATGCGCGCCAGCGGCGCGCCGTCGCCGAGGCGGACACCAAGACGTCGAATTCGCGTATAGCCGCCGGGTCGATCGGCGTACTGATCGGCCAGATCTTCAAACAGCCTATCAATTGCCTCCGGGTCCGGGATCCGAGCAATTGCCTGTCGCCGGGCGTGGAGATCGCCGCGCTTCGCCAGGGTGATCAGGCGATCAACGTCTGGACGAATCTCCTTGGCCCGCGCCAGCGTGGTGTCGATCTGACTGTGCAGAATCAGTGATCTCACGAGACTGCGCTTGAGCGCCCGGCGCTGCGAAGGGTTGCGGCCAAGATGGCGTCCGCGTCGGCGATGCCGCATTTGACCTACTCCTGGCCCTCGTCCGGCGCCGACGAGTTATCGGCCAGCGCAAGACCGCGCAATGCCAGGGCCTCGCGAATCTCGTTGACCAACCGCTCGCCCATGCCGCGCAACTCATAGAGGTCATTCTCGGACATCCCAATAAGCTCCTGGACTGTCTCCAGTTCATGCCGCTTGAGACTGTTCAAGGCTCGGTTCGAGAGCTTCAGGTCTTCCAACGGATCGCCTTCGGCTTCCGGCATCGGCGGTATGAACGCGGACGGCACCTCGTCCATGGTTTCGTCAACGCCCGTGATGAGTTGAAATGACTCAATGAGCTCCTGCGCCGCACCGCGTAGGGCATCCGCCGGGCTCATGACACCGTCGGTCCAGATCTTGAGCACCAGCCGATCGAACTCGGACTCGCGCCCGACGCGCGCCGGTTCCACGTGGTATTCGACCTTGGTGACCGGACTAAACACCATGTCGAGCGGAATGACGCCGATCGGCAGATCGCCGCGCATCTCGCTGCCGACATATCCAGCGCCCGTCTCGACAGAAAACTCCGCCCGCAGGAATCCAGCGTCCGTAAGGGAGGCCAGATGATGTTCGGCGTTTACGATTTCGACACCGCTTGGGAGCTCAAGGTCACCGGCGGTGACCTCGGTGGGACCTTCAGCCTCCAAATAGAGAATGGCGGAATCGGCGTCGTGCGATCTAAGCCGAACGCCTTTGACGTTGAGAAGAAACTCAACAAGGTCTTCGCGCATGAAATCCAGGGTGCTGAACTCATGCAAGGCGCTGTCTACGCGAGCGGTGGCGATGGCCGCGCCCGGCAGGGCCGCGAGCAGCACGCGGCGCAAGGGGTTGCCTAGCGTGTGCGCGAATCCGCGGCGCAGCGGCTCGATATGAAAATGCGCGAAGTCATCGCCAGCCTCGACCATCTGCACGGTCGGCTGGATGTCGGCTTCGGCCTGAGCTGATTCAACGGGTCCAAGAAACACCGCTGGTCCTTACCTTCCTGTCCGCTTCCACGGACTGTCGCGCACGAATTAGCGCGAGTAGAACTCGACGATCAATTGCTCGTTGAGTGTCGCGTCGATCTGGTTGCGATCCGGGATCGCGTTAATGGTGCCTTCGAACGACTCGGGATCTACCGAAAGCCACGCTGGCCGGCCCAGCGCTTCGGCACGGTCCATTGCGTTCTTGACAGTGTCGATGTTGCGGCTCTTCTGGCGCAGCCGAACTCTGTCGCCGACGCCCAGAACAGCCGACGGGATGTCGTGCTTGCGGCTGTTCAATTCGATGTGGCCATGCTGAATGAGTTGACGCGCGTGCGCGCGGCTCAGCCCGAAGCCCATCCGATATACGACGCTGTCCGCTCGTAGCTCCAGCAACTGCAGCAGGCGCTCGCCGCGCGGCCCACTCTGTTTGCCGGCCATCCGATAGTGCCGACGAAACTGGCGTTCGAGCACTCCGTAGATCCGTCGAGCCTTCTGCTTTTCGCGCAACTGGATGGCGTACTCCGTCGGCCGCCTCCGGCTGAAACCGCGGGCTCCCGGGCCGCCGCGATCACCGCGGCGCTCGATGGCGCACTTGGGTGTGTGGCAACGGTCGCCCTTGAGAAAGAGCTTCTCACCCTCGCGCCGGCAGAGGCGGCAAACAGGTCCTGTATAGCGGGCCATTCGAATTCGTCTCCCTGGTCTGGTTGCGGCCTACACGCGCCGGCGCTTGGGCGGCCGCGGACCGTTATGAGGGATGGGCGTGACGTCGGAGATGCTCGAGACATTGAGCCCAACGGCCTGTAACGCACGCACGGCGGCGTCACGGCCTGAACCTGGACCTTTGACAAACACGTTGATGTCGCGCATTCCCGCGTCCATGGCGCGCTGCGCGGCTTGCTCCGCAGCCTGTTGCGCGGCGAACGGCGTGCTCTTGCGCGATCCACGTGCGCCGATGGTTCCGCCACTCGCCGACGCGACGGTATCGCCCATGGGGTCGGTAATGGTGATGATGGTGTTGTTGAAGGAGGCGTGGATGTGCGCGGCGCCTCGTGGCACGGGCGCCCGACTTCGACGCCGGGATCGACTTGAACGTTCGGCCATACGTCTAGCCTCGCTTGATTACGCGCTTGCGAATACCGACCGTCCGGCGCGGCCCTTTGCGCGTGCGGGCGTTGGTTCGCGTGCGCTGTCCGCGCGTTGGGAGCCCGATTCGGTGTCGCAGCCCCCGGTAGGAACCGATCTCACGCAGTCGGGCGATGCTGGTCTGCACCACGCGGCGCAAATCCCCCTCCACCCGCTCGCGACCGATCAAGGCCCGGACCCGCCCGAGCTCCGCCTCGGTCAGGTCACTGACGCGAGCCTGCGGATTGACGTCGGCCTGTCGGACAATCTCGGCACTGGTGGTACGTCCGATGCCGTAGATGTGGGTCAGTGCAATCACCACTGGCTTGTGGCGTGGAATGTCAACGCCGGCAATACGAGCCATGTGTCCCCGTCCTTAGCCTTGTCGCTGCTTGTGTTTCGGGTTTGAGCAAATGACCATGACACGCCCATGCCGCCGGATCACGCGGCAGCGGTCGCACCGTGGTTTGACGGAAGCCGAGACTCGCATAGTCGCTACCGCTCCACTCGCTGATCGGCGCGCAGCCGCCAGGTAATTCGACCGCGCGAAAGGTCGTAGGGTGAGAGTTGCATACGTACGCGGTCGCCAACGCCTACGCGAATAAAGCGTAGTCGCATCTTGCCGGCCAAATGGGCGAGGATGGCCTGCGGCTCGTCATCGTCGCCGTCCCCCGTCTGAATGCGAAGCGGCTGACCATTTGGCCCAATTGGCTTGACGAGGAACATCGTGTTCGGCAGTGAGTCGACGACCTCGCCTTCGATTTCGATGACGGGAGTCTTGCTGGACGACTCGTCGGCCGGGGCCGGCGCTTCGTTTCTCTGGTTTCTGGGTGGCGGCACCACGAGCCTCAGACAGCTTCCGTAAGGACGCGCGGTCCTGCGTTGGTGATTGCCACGGTGTGTTCGAAGTGGGCGGACAGCGAGCCATCGTCCGTGCGCGCTGTCCAGCCGTCGGAATCGAAGGCCACGCCGGCGGACCCGATATTGACCATCGGCTCGATAGCGAGGGTGGTTCCCGGAACCAACTCTGGCCCACTGCCAGGACGCCCGAAGTTGGGCACCTGGGGCGACTCGTGCATGGTGCGCCCGATTCCGTGTCCGACGAATCGTCTCACGATGGTTAGTCCGGCCTCCTCGACCAGCTTCTGCACGGCTGCTCCGATATCTCCGATGTGGCCACCCGCGACGGAGGCACGGATAGCTTCAGCGAGTGCGGCGCGAGTTACATCAAGCAGGCGGCTCGCGTCAGGGTCAATCTCGCCAACCGCGAGCGTACGCGCTGAGTCGGAGTGCCAGCCGTCGAGAATCACTCCACAGTCCAGACTAATGATATCGCCTTCCCGCAGCTTCGCGCTACCCGGAATTCCGTGCACGATTGCGTCATTGATCGACGCGCAGATTGCGCCGGGAAAGGGCTTGACGCCGGGGTCGGCCGCGGGCACGCCTTGAAACGACGGGATGCCGCCGTGGTCGCGGATGAAGGTCTCGGCCATCGCGTCGAGTTCGCCGGTGGTTACGCCGGGACAGACCACCGTCTCGATCTCGTTCAGCGCGCCGGCCAGGACGCGGCCTGAGGCGGCCATTGCTTCGACCTGCTCAGGGGTCTTCGGTTTGATCGAACCGGACATCACCTGATTACGGCCTTCAAGGTGGTCCAGACGCGACGCGCGACGGATTCAACATCGCCGATGCCGTTCACTTCAATCAGGGCGCCAGCCTCACGGTAGTGGTCGATGAGCGGCTCGGTGTCCTGGTGGTAGACCTGCAAGCGGTGGCGGGCTGTTTCTTCGGTATCGTCCGCCCGACCGCGGTCGAGCAGACGCCGTAGCGCGATGTGGTCGGGCACGTCGATGTAAACCGCGGCGGTCACGGAGAGGTTGAACTGCCTGAGCAGGTCATCCAGCTTTTCGGCCTGGTTCCGCGTTCGCGGGAAGCCATCAAAGCAGATATCACGTCTCCGAGCGTCGCCCATGTACTCCTCGATCACCTGCAGTACGACCTGATCGGGTACGAGTTGGCCGCTGAGCAGATAGGACTCGGCGCGCAGCCCCGCCGGCGATCCGGCGGTAACCGCATCGCGAAAGAGATCGCCGGTGGACACGTGATCCAGCGCCATGCGGCAGGCCAGACGCTCACCCTGCGTGCCCTTGCCAGCACCAGGGGGGCCAAGCAGGACTACGATCACTGGACGCTCGCCCATGCGCCTACCGAATGAACCCTTCGTAGTTGCGCATCATCAACTGCGATTCAAGCTGGCGCATGGTGTCCAGCACGACGCCCACGACGATCAGCATCCCCGTGCTGCTGATGGCCACCGCGTCGGCGCCCGTTACGGTCTGGGCCACGAAGGGTACGACGGCGATGATTCCCAGGAATACCGCGCCAGCCAGCGTGATGCGGTTGACGACTCCCGTCAGGTACTGGTGCGTGGGACGGCCGGGACGGATACCCGGGATAAAGCCGCCGTTCTTCTGCAGGTTCTCCGCCAGGTTTTGCTGCTGAAAGACGACCAGCGTGTACACATACGTAAATACGATCACAAGCAGAAACGTGAAGACCCAGTAGATGCCGTTGCCAGGGCTGAGGGTGATCGCGATGGCGCCGGCCGCATTGGCCAACCACGATACTTCGGATGTCTCGAAGTAGCTGGCAACCGTGGCTGGAAGCAGCATCAGCGAAAAGGCAAAAATCAGGGGAATCATGCCCGCCGAGTTGACCTTGAGCGGGATGTGCGTGCTCTGGCCGCCGTACATGCGGGTTCCCCGGATGCGCTTGGCGTAGTGCACCGGAATTCGACGCTGAGCTTCCTGCACGAACACGATGGCCGCGATCATGATGAGGCCAATGATCACGACGGCAATGAAGCCGCCGATGTTCTGGCCAGCGAACAGCGACTGGCCTAACGCCGCGGGAGCACCGGCCACGATGCCGGCAAAGATGATGATCGAGACCCCGTTCCCAATGCCGTTCTCGGTGATCAACTCGCCGATCCAAAGCAGAAACATCGTCCCCGCGGTCATCACGATCAGCATCACAGCGATGTCGAACGGGCCCAGCGTTGGCGACAACAGACCTTGCTGGGCTGAGCGCAGGATCTGAATCTGGCCAAACCCCTGCAGCATGGCGAAAGGAATCGTGGCCAGGCGGGTCCACTGCGCGATCTTGCGTCGACCGGATTCACCTTCCCGCGAGAGTTCCTGCAACGGCGGGATCAACGGAACCAGGACCGTTGAAGCGATGTTGGCGGTGACGTAGGGATACACACCCAACGCGACGACCGAAAAGTTCTCCAGCGCCCCGCCGGACAGGAGGTTCATGAACCCCAGCAACTGGTTGCCGGCGAAGAAGTCGGCCAGCAGTGCCGTGTTCACACCGGGCAGCGGGATGTGCGCAACCGCCCTGAATACGATCAGAAGGCCGATTGTGAAGAGAATCTTGCGACGAACGTCGGGCAGCTGGAAAGCCGCGACGGCCGTCTCGATCACTCGCTCAACTCCTCGACGGAACCGCCGGCGCTTTCGATCTTCGCCTTGGCCGTCGCCGAAAACTTCGGTGCGCGTACCGTCAAGGCGTGTTCCAGGTCACCGTCGCCGAGGATCTTGAACAAGCCGGGCTCAATGAGCCCCTTGCCCTTGAGTTCCTCAGGCCCAACCACCGATCCCTCTGGAAAGACGTTCAGCGCACTCACGTTGACCGGCTGGAAGTCGCGCCTGAATCGGTGATTGGTGAAGCCGCGACGATTGGGGAAACGCATGAGCAGGCGCGTCTGCCCGCCTTCGAATCCGGGGTACGCGTTGCCACCGCTTCGAGCGCCCTGACCCAGGGTGCCGCGGCCGGTCGTCTTGCCCTTCCCGGATCCCTCGCCGCGGCCAACGCGACGACGTCGCTTGCGCGGTGGCGCGACTGCCGTGATTTGATGCGGTTTCATGCCTGATCGCCGTTCGGGATGTCGGACTCGACCTCAACGAGGTGTTGCACGACCTTGACCATGGCCCGAACGTCCGCCGTGTCGGGCCGAGACGACGTTTGGCCAAGTGCACCCAGACCCAGAGCCCTGAGCGTGTCACGCTGCGAGTCCCGGGATCCGATGGAGCTCCGCACCTGACGCAGGCGCAGTTCAGTCATCAGAGGATGCCCCGACGGCCTGTCGGCGGCGGGCCACGGTCTCTTCAGGTATCTGAAGGCTCGCCAGGCCATTCACCGTGGCGCGCACCACGTTCACCGCATTGGTAGAGCCAATGATCTTGGTGAGGAGATTGCGAACGCCGGCAAGTTCAAGCACGGCCCGTACCGCGCCGCCAGCAATGACTCCCGTGCCGGGCCGGGCGGGGCGAAGGACGACCTTGGAAGCCCGATAGCTCTCTTCGACATAGTGTGGAATTGAGCCATCTTCGGTCAGGGGAATCTCAATCAGGGAGCGCCGAGCGCGCTCCTGACCCTTGCGAATGGCCGCCACGACCTCGTTGGCCCGACCGATCCCCACACCAACATGCCCGCGACGGTCGCCAACCACGACAATTGCATTGAATCCGAATCGGCGACCGCCCTTAACAACCTTGGCCACGCGCTTGATGCGCACGACGCGGTCGTCCAGACGATGAAGGTCGCCGGAATCTCGGGCTGCGTCGTGGCCGCCTCGGGCAAGCCTGGAATCCATCGTCATAGTGCAATGCCCCCAGCGCGCAGGGCGTCGGCCAACGCCTTGACGCGCCCGTGGTAGCGATGGCCGCCGCGATCGAACACGACGGCGCTTATGTCAAGTTCCTCCGCGCGCTTCGCCAGGCGAGCACCAACGTCCGCTGCGCGCTCGAGCTTGGTGGCGCCCTCCGCTGAAGATTCACGCGACGAGGAGGCGGCCAACGTATGGCCGGCCACGTCGTCTATGACCTGGGCGTAGGTGTGCTTGAGGCTACGAAACACCGCGAGCCGCGGTCGCTCGGGACGACCAGTGACCCGCTGGCGAATGCGGCGGTGCCTCCGTATGCGTGCCGCTCGTCGAGTCTCAGCTGCCATTCGTCAATCCACCTATGCGACGACCGTTGCAGCGGTCTTGCCGGGCTTTCGCCGTACAACTTCGCCCTGGTAGCGGAGACCATGACCCTTGTAGGGGTCGGCGGGGCGAATTGCTCGAATCTCCGCCGCAATCTGGCCCACCGCTTGCTTGTCGATACCTCGAATGATGATATGGGTCGGGTCGGGCACCTCGAACTCGATGCCGTCAGGCGCCCGGCGTCGTTGCGGATGGGTAAACCCCAGCTGCAAGTCGAGCGTGGCGCCCTGGAGTTGCACCCGATATCCGGTGCCCTGGATCTCAAGCCGTTTTTCATAGCCCTGGGTGACGCCGAGGATCATGTTGGCCACCAACTGGCGAGCCAGCCCATGCAGGGCGCGGATCCGGTGCTCGTCGGTGGGACGGCTGGCCACCACACGTCCGTTCTCGCGCGTAAACGTAATCATGGGCGGTAGCGCCTGGACCAACTCGCCCTTGGGCCCCGTTACCGTGACGACATTTTCCGTGTCAAAACTGACGGTCACTCCGTCAGGAACATCGATGGGGGTCATACCAATGCGGGACATGGGCCTACCAGACGAAACAGATGACTTCGCCGCCCAGGCGACGTTTGGCAGCTTCACGACCGGACATGATGCCCTGGGAGGTTGAGACAACAGCAGTACCAATACCGCCCATGACCCGCGGAATCTCGCGCGCCCGCGTATGGATACGCAGACCGGGACGGCTGACGCGCTTGGCGCCGCCAAACGCGGGCGTGCCGTTTTGGTATCGCAGCGTCACTTCCAACCAGGCGCGATGGCCCTCGTGGAGAGTCTCAATGGACCCGACAAAGCCTTCTTCGGCAAGCAGGGCCGCGATTCGGGCTTTGGTCTTTGAATGCGGGATGCGGACCTTGGTGTGACACGCCGTGACAGCATTCCGCAGCCGCGTCAGCATGTCCGCAATTGGGTCCGTCATCGTCGGCTCACCAACTGGCTTTCGTCACGCCCGGGATGTGCCCCTTCACGGCGAGTTCCCGGAAGCAGATTCGGCAGATCCCGAATCGCCGTATGTGCGCGCGCGGACGCCCGCAGAGCCGGCACCGGTTGCGATAGCGCACTTTGAAACGCAGTTTCCGACCGCGAATGGACTTGGACTCAAACTCGGGGTCCAGCCACGCCTCGCGTTCGCGCTTCCACTTTTCAATCTTCGCCTTTCGAGCCATATGCGAACCTCAGGCCGCCTCTTCCAGGCGTTGGAACGGCATGCCGAGGAGTTCAAGCAGCCGTAGGGATTCAGCGTCGGTTCGCGCGGTCGTCACGATTACCACCTGCAAACCGCGAATCCGATCAATCTGGTCGTAGTCGATTTCCGGAAAAATGAGCTGCTCGGTCAGTCCCAGCGCGTAGTTGCCGCGGCCATCGAAGGAGGTCCGCCGAACACCGCGAAAGTCACGCATGCGTGGCAGCGCAACGGTAACAAGTCGGTCCATGAATTCGTACATGCGGGGACCACGCAGCGTACCCTTCACGCCCACGCGCTGCGCAGCCCGCAGCTTGAATGCAGCCACGCTCTTGCGAGCCCGCGTCACAACCGGGCGCTGGCCCGTGATTGTCGCAATATCCCGCACGGCGTGATCCACCGACGCATCGTTTTCGAGCGCTTCGCCTAGCCCGATATTCACGATGATGCGGTCCAACTGCGGCACGGCCAACGGGTTGCCATACCCAAACTCACGCATCAATTGCGGTCGGATTTCATCCCGGAAACGTGCAAGAAGGCGGGCCATCACTCGTCAATCTGTTCGTTGCATCGGCGGCAGCGTCGCCGCTTCCTGCCGTCGTCGCCCCGCGTGTAGCCGACGCGCACCGGCTGGTCGCAGACGGGGCACACCAGCATGACGTTTGACGCGTCAAGTGGGGCGTTGAAGTCAATGATACCCGCTGGCTGTCCGATGGCCCTCGGCCTCGCGTGACGCTTTCGAACGTTCACGCCCTCCACAACCACACGTCCCGTGGCCGGCACCACGCGCTCCACCACGCCTCGCCGCCCAACGTCGCGGCCCTGGAGCACCTGGACCGTATCGCCTTTGCGGATTCGAAATCGTCGAACCGACATCGCTACAAGACCTCCGGCGCCAGCGAGACGATGCGCATAAACCGACGGTCTCGCAGTTCGCGCCCAACAGGCCCAAAGATGCGCGTACCGCGAGGAACTTCTCCCTCAAGCAATACGGCGGCGTTGTCGTCAAAGCGGATCCGCGAGCCGTCGGGCCTCCGGTACTCCTTATTCACCCGCACCACCACAGCCCGCACCACGGATCCTCGCGGAACAGCGCTGTTGGGCGCCGCTTGTTTGACGCTGCCCACAATAATGTCGCCCACGCGCGCGTACTTTCGCGACGATCCGCCCAGCACGCGGATGCACATGATTTCGCGCGCGCCGCTGTTGTCGGCGACTCGGAGCCGGCTCTGTTGCTGAATCATGTGGGTTACGCGTTCTGTGAATCCCGGGAACTGTCGTCCGACTGTTCCTCGGCCACTCCGGCGCCCAAAGCCGCCTGGCGTTCTTCATCCGTCAGCCGGGTTCTTTCAATGACCTCGATCAATCGCCAGCGCTTCCGCCGGCTTATTGGCCGCGATTCCTCGATCTGAACCACGTCGCCGATGCGGCACGAGTTTTCCGGGTCGTGGGCCATGAACCTGCGCCGAATTCGCACTGGCTTCTTATACAGCCGATGACGGCGGATCGACTCCACCTCGACGATGATGGTCTTGTCGGCCCGATCACTCGCTACGCGACCGATCCGCTGCGCACGCGCCCCTGGCACGGGTTAGCCTTCTTCCATCTGGATTGACGCGAACGTGCGTTCGCGCTGAACGGTCAGCATTCGTGCGATATCGCGCCGCACGTGGCGAAGCTGCGATGTATCCGCCAGCTGCAACGTCGCGTGCTGGACACGCAGCCGAAAAAGCTCTTCCTTGGTTTCCGCAATCCGGGTCTCCAGCTCGTCATCGCTCAGGTCCCGGAACTGGTCAGCCTTAGCCAATGGTGACCTCCGCGGAACGTGATACGACACGCGTCTGAACCGAGAGTTTGTGTGAGGCCAGGCGCATGGCTTCGCGTGCCATCGCTTCTTCAACGCCGGCCAGTTCGAAGAGAATCCGGCCTGGCTTGATCACGGCGACCCAACTCTCGACATTGCCTTTCCCACTGCCCATGCGGACCTCGGCGGGTTTCTGGGTAATGGGTTTGTCAGGAAAGATGCGAATCCAGAGCTGGCCGGTACGCCGAACCGAGTGGGTGATGGCCCGGCGAGCCGCCTCGATCTCGCGACTGTCGACCCATCCCACCGTGGTGGCCTGCAGCCCGAAGTCGCCCGAGACGAGCGAGTCGCCACGCGCGGCCCGGCCGCGGCGGCGCCCCCGGTGCATCTTGCGGAATTTGGTTCGCTTTGGCATCAGCATGGCTAACCTCGCGGTGGCCGCCGCCGACGGCCTGCAACGGGTCGCGATACCGTTTCCGTGAACAGCTCGGCTGCATCTCGAGCCGCCCCGCGGTGGACCCAGCCCTTGACGCCGATCCGGCCGGCCGACGTTCGCGCCTCCGTGAAGCCATAGTCAATATCGGCGTCCAACGTCTGGAGCGGGACGGTGCCCAGGAGTTCAAACTCGCTGCGCGACATTTCGCGGCCGCCCAGGCGGCCGCTAACCATAATCTTCACGCCCTGCGCACCCGCGCGCATGGTTCGTTCCGCCGTCATCTTGATGGCCCGCCGGAAGGAAACCCGGCGCTCAAGCTGATCGGCAACATTGCGGACAACCAGAAACGCATCGAGCTCGGGCTGGCCGATCTCTTCGACATCCACGACTACGCGCTTGCCGGTATGCCGTTCAATCCGATTCTGAATCTCCTCACGGTTGCTACCACCCCGTCCGATCACGATGCCCGGCCGCGCCGTATGGATCACTACTCGAACCTGGCTGACCTGGCGCTCGATTTCAATCTTGGATACCCCGGCCCCGTAGCTGCCGCGCCGGCGGCCGCCGCGGCGCGCCGCATTGCGCCCGTTGGGCGCTTCAAGGTAGCGACGTACCAGATCGCGGATTGCCAGATCTTCCAGCAGCAATTCCGTGTAGTCGCGGTCGGCATACCAGGTACTTTCCCAGCGCGTGGTGTAGCCCAGGCGGTATCCAATGGGATGAACTTTGCGACCCATGCCTATGTCATTCCGTCTTCCACGGTCACGGTAATGTGACCGGAACGCTTGAGGTACATCCCGACCCGACCACGCGATCTGGGCCGATGGCGCCGAAGCGCAGGACCGTCGTTCACGACGACTGACTGAATTCGCAGCGCGTCGCGGTCCAGGGCGTAGTTGTGCTCGGCGTTGGCCGCCGCGGACTTGACCACTTTGGCAATCTCAGCAGCCGCTCTGTTGGGCATGAACGCCAGGGTAGCCATGGCCTGGTCGATCTCAAGTCCCGACAACTCACGTGCAACGGCCCGCCCACGCTGGGGGGACATGCACACGTGCTTGGCGGTTGCGGAAACTTCCATGGGTCAGGGTCCCATCGGCGCTGTTGCGCGTCCGCGCGCATGGCTGCGAAACGTGCGTGTCGGAGCGAATTCGCCAAGCCGATGCCCGACCATATTTTCTGAGATATACACCGGAACGTGACGCCGCCCGTCGTGGACGGCGATGGTTAGTCCGACCATTTCCGGATGCACCACGCTGGCCCGGCTCCAGGTGCGAATAACCTGCTTCCGGCGACTGCGCGAGGCTTCCGCAACACGCTTTTCAAGCTTTGGGTGGATGTACCAACCTTTTTTCGTACTGCGCGACATACCGTCCTACCTGTTCCGCCGGCGCACAATGAACTTGTCGCTGCGACGCCGTCCGACGCGAGTTCGGCGACCCTGGGTGGGCTTGCCCCACGGCGTCTTGGGCCCTGGCATGCCAACCGGCGCTTTACCTTCGCCGCCGCCGTGCGGATGGTCGGTGGGGTTCATGGCTGCGCCGCGCACTTGCGGACGGCGACGGCGCCAGCGTATCCGACCGGCCTTCCCGGCCGACTGATTGCTGTGATCCGCGTTTCCGACGCGCCCCACGGTCGCCATACAAGCATCGGACACTTGCCGCATCTCGCCCGACGGCAATCGAAGCGTCGCAAAGCCGCGGTCCTTGGCCATGAGTTGGCACACCATGCCGGCCGAACGCACGAGTTGGGCGCCGCGCCCGGGAGTCATCTCAACGGCATGCACTTCCGTACCCGCCGGGATGCGAGACAACTGCAATGCGTTCCCCGGCCGGGGCTCGACGCCTGGGCCAGAGACGAGTTCGCTGCCCACGCCGATTCCCACAGGTACCAGGATGTACCGCTTCTCACCGTCACGATAGTGCAGGAGCGCAATGTGGGCCGACCGGTTGGGATCGTATTCGATGCTAGCCACCACGGCCGGCACGCCGGACTTATCGCGGTGCCAGTCGATGACCCGGTAGCGCCGCTTCGAGCCGCCACCGCGATGTCGCACGGTGATCCGTCCGCTGTTGTTTCGACCGGCGCGCTTGGATAGCGGCCGCAGCAGCTTCTTCAGCGGCCGATCGCCTGACAGTTCGGCGTTGTCGACGGCGACATAGCCGCGCCGGCCTGGCGACGTTGGGTTGAAGTTACGAAGTCCCATCGGCTAGACCCCTGGCACCACTTCAATGCTGTGGCCCTCGCGCAGGGTCACCACGGCCTTTCGCCAGTTGGAGCGCTGGCCTTCAAATCGTCCCATCCGTCGCGGCTTTCCACGTACGTTCATTACGTTGACCGATGACACTTCCACGTGAAACATGGCTTCAACGGCGCGCTTGACCGCGTGCTTGGAGGCCCCGCGCCGAACCTGGAAGACGTACTTCCCGAGTTCACCGAGCGCGGTGGATTTCTCGGTCACGATTGGCCGCGTAATGACGTCGGAAGGGTTCATGCGCCAACTCGCCGCTGCAGCGCATCCAACGCCGGCTGGCTGGTCACAATGTGGTCGGCGACGGCAATGTCGTAGAAGTTCAGGGTATCGGCCCGCTCAACGTCCACGTTGGGAATGTTGCGCGCCGAGCGCCGCAGTTCTTCCGGCGGGTCAACGTCCACCAGCAGCACACGTCCTGCCAGACCGGCGGCTCGCAACCATGCGGCGCGGTCGCGAGTCTTGGGTGAATCGCCCCACGATGCCGCCACACGGATGGATTCATCAGCAGCCTTGGCTGCCAGGAGCGCGCGTACGGCTTGACGGCGCTCTCGCTTGTTCACGTGCAGGCGCGTCCGGCGCGGCTTGGGGCCAAACGCCACGCCGCCCCCTCGCCGGATGGGCGAACGGGCGCTTCCGGCGCGGGCTCGGCCGGTGCCCTTCTGCCGGTAGAGCTTGGCCGTACTGGCCGCGACCTCGCCGCGGCTCTTGGTGTTAGCCGTGCCCTGGCGCTGACTGGCGGCATGTGCGGTCAGCATGCGATGCAGCAACTCAGCGGACGCGTCGGAATCACCAAAGCAGTCGCTGGCAACGGGAGAGATTTCGGCCGACGCCGGCACTTCGGCAGCCATCAGTCCATCTTCCGAATCGACTTGCGAACCGGCCGGATCGCGACGACCGTATCGCGCGGCCCGGGCACGGCCCCTACCAGGAGAACAAGTCCTCGTTCGACGTCGACCTTCGCCACGGTCAGGTTGCGGGATGTAGCCCGGCCCCCGCCCATACGTCCAGCCATTCGCGTACCTTTGAAAACACGGCTTGGCGATGTGCCCGCGCCAACCGATCCAGGCGCGCGTTCGCGGTCAGACTGCCCGTGGGTTCGCTTGCCGCCTCTGAAGCCATGGCGCTTCACGACACCAGCGAAACCCTTGCCTTTTGACACGCTGACCACATCGACTCGCTCGCCAAGCTCCACGTTGGCCACGGTTAGTTCATCTCCCACCGAGACATCCGCGCCCTCGTCGGCCCGGAACTCGCGGAGCACACGATATGGCGGAAGGCGACCCAGATGACCACGTTCGGCTCGGGTCAGTCGGCGCTCGGGCACGGGGTCGAAGCCGAGTTGCACGGCGGAGTAGCCGTCGTCTGCTTCGGTACGCACCTGGGTGACGTGACAAGGACCAGCCTGGATGACCGAAACGCCCAGGGCGCGGCCTTGCTCGTCGAACACCTGCGTCATGCCCAGCTTGCGGCCGATCAGTCCTACGGACATGGCTACGACTTCAACTCGATGTCAACACCTGCCGCCAATTGCAGCCGCAGGAGTTCGTCCATCGTTTGCGGTGTGGGGTCTATGACGTCAATCAGGCGCTTGTGCGTGCGCATTTCGAACTGCTCGCGCGAGTCCTTATCGATAAACGGCGATCGAATCACCGTCCACGTCTTGCGCTCCGTAGGCAGCGGAATCGGACCGCGCACGTCGGCGCCCGTCCGCCCGGCGGTGTCAATGATTCGCCGGGCCGCATCGTCCAGCACCCGGTGGTCGTACGCCTTCAGGCGGATTCTGATCCGCTGCGTGGGCGACTGCCGTCGCGGCCGCGCAGGGGCACGCCGCGCCGAGGCTTCCAACGAAGCCTGGCGTGGCGGTCGCGTGCGCGCTTGTGCCATGGGTTACTTGACGATGTTCGTTACAACGCCCGCGCCGACGGTTACGCCGCCTTCGCGAATGGCGAAGTTGACCCCGTCTTCCAGCGCGATCGGCTGGTGCAGGCGAACGGTCATCTCCACGTTGTCGCCGGGAACCACCATTTCCGTCCCGGCCGGCAACTCGATCTCGCCGGTTACGTCCGTCGTCCGAATGTAGAACTGCGGACGATAGCCGCTGAAAAACGGCGTGTGGCGCCCACCCTCGTCCCGCGTCAGCACATAAACCTGTGCGTGGAATTCGGTGTGCGGGGTGATCGAGCCGGTTTTGGCCAACACCATGCCGCGCTCGACCTCGTCACGCTCGATTCCGCGCAGGAGGCAGCCGACGTTGTCGCCGGCGACGCCTTCATCGAGCGTCTTGCGGAACATCTCCACGCCGGTGACAACGCGCTGGTCAATCTCGGAGCGCATCCCGACGATGTCGATCTGCTCTCCGACCTGAACCTTGCCGCGTTCGACGCGGCCCGTGACCACGGTGCCGCGGCCTTTGATTCCAAAGACGTCCTCAACCGGCATCAGGAACGGCTGGTCGACTGGACGCTCCGGCTGCGGGATGTAGGTGTCCACGGCCTCCATGAGTTCGAGGATCGGCTGGTACTCGGGCGCATCCAGGTCCGTGCTCTCCGACTCCAGAGCTAACAGCGCACTGCCCGGAATGATCGGCGCGTTGTCGCCGTCGAAGTCGTACTTGTTCAAGAGGTCGCGAAGCTCGAGCTCAACGAGCTCCAGTAGCTCCTCGTCCTCGACAATGTCGGCCTTGTTGAGAAAGACCACGATTGCGGGCACATCAACTTGACGAGCCAGGAGCACGTGCTCGTAGGTCTGGGGCATCGGCCCGTCGTCCGCGCCAACGACCAGGATCGCGCCATCCATCTGGGCGGCGCCGGTGATCATGTTCTTGATGTAGTCCCGGTGGCCGGGCGCGTCGATGTGCGCGTAATGCCGGCTCTCGGTCTCGTACTCCGCGTGCGTGATGGAAATCGTGATCCCGCGTTCCTTTTCCTCAGGCGCGCGGTCGATCTCGTCAAAGGCCATGAAGTCGGCCAGTTGCTTGTATGAGAGCACCTTGGTAATCGCCGCGGTCAACGTGGTCTTGCCGTGGTCGACATGGCCAATCGTGCCGACATTTACGTGCGGCTTGGTTCGTTCAAAGTGTTGGCGTGCCATTCGCTCCTGTGCTCCTGCGCAGTACGCGGTTACGAAACCGGCGTCAGAACTCCGTCCGCGGCACCTGCTCGTTGGGTAACCGCGTAGTGGGAAAATTCCATCGAGAACGTTCCGCGACCCTGCGTCGCCGAACGCAACTCGTTAGCGTACCCGAACATTGTCGCCAGCGGTACCTCGGCCGCGATGATGTGCGATCCGCCACGCATGTCAGCGCCGTGGATGGTGCCCCGTTTGGCGGCCAAACCGGCCAGCGTGTCGCCCACGTAGTCCTCGGGCACAACGACTTGCACGCCCATTACCGGCTCCATCACATCCGTTCGCGCCTGGTTCAGCGCGTCCTCCACCGCCATGGCGCCGGCGATCTCAAACGCGAGTTCCGACGAGTCGACCTCGTGGTGCGAGCCGTCGACCAGGGTGATGCGAACGTCGGTGACCTCCATGCCCTGCGGGCCGCTGGTCAACCGGCGCGCGGCCCCGCGCTCGGCGGCGGGAATGAACTGCACGGGAATCGCACCGCCCACGATGCGCCGTTCAATCTGAACGCCCGTACCCAACGCCAGCGGCTCAAGCTCAACCGTCACGTCGCCATACTGCCCGCGACCGCCGGTTTGGCGAATGAAGCGGCCACGCCCGGTGGCTTCCCGGCGGGGGCGCTCGCGGTAGGACACCTGCGGCCGGCCGACATTAGCGCCCACCCGGTACTCGCGAAGCAGGCGGTCCACGATGACCTCAAGATGCAACTCGCCCATGCCGGCAATAAGCGTCTGCCCCGTCTCCTCATTGGCGCTGATTCGGAAGGTCGGATCTTCCTCACCCAGCCGCCGCAGCGCGTCGATAATCTTGTCCTGGTCGCCGCGGCTCTTCGGTTCGATGGCGATGGTCACCACGGGCTCGGGGAAGGTGATGGACTCCAGTTGCAGGGGGTACTTGGGGTCCGTCAGGGTGTCGCCGGTATTGGTCGCGCGGACTCCCACGGCGGCCAGAATGTCGCCGTAGCGGATTGCGTCGGTAACTTCCTCGCGCTTGTCGGCGTGCATCCGCAGAACGCGTGACAGGCGCTCGCGCTTTCCGGCGGCTGTATTCAGCACGGTGGACCCCGGCTTGATGGACCCCGAATACACGCGGAAGTAGGCCAGCTTGCCGGCGTGCGGATCCGCCACGATCTTGAACGCGATCGCGGTGAACGGATCGTCTTCCGCGGGACGCCGTTGCTCTTCCGCGCCGGTCTTCGGGTTGATTCCAGTCACCGGCGGAACGTCCAGCGGCGATGGGAGATAGTCTGTGATGGCGTCCAGCAACGGCTCGATGCCCTTGTTGCGCAAGGCGGAACCCATCAGCACCGGAACTCCCTGGGCCGCCACGGTCATCCGCCGTAGGGCGACCTTCAACTCGGCGGTCGGGAGGTCCTCGCCATCCAGGTACTTGGTGGCAATGTCGTCATCGAGCTCAGCCAGGGCCTCGATCATTTGCTCGCGCGCGTCGAGCGCGGACGCTTCCAGTTCCGCCGGAATCGGGCCTCGCTCAGGGGCTGCAAGACTGTCCGCCGGCCAGCGGATGACGTGCATGGCCACGAGGTCAATCACGCCCTCGAAATCGGCTTCAAAGCCGACCGGAATCTGGATAGGCACGGGATTGGCGCCCAGCCGTTCGCGGATCGATTCGATCGTCGCGTCAAAGTCCGCTCCGCGCCGGTCCATCTTGTTGATGAACGCGACCCGCGGGACGCTATAGCGGTCTGCCTGCCGCCAGACGGTCTCCGACTGCGGCTCCACGCCATTGACGGCGTCAAAGACGACAACCCCGCCATCGAGCACCCGCAACGAACGCTCGACTTCAGCGGTGAAGTCAACGTGACCCGGCGTATCGATGATGTTGATTCGGTGGTCGTTCCATGAAGCCGTGGTGGCGGCGGCCACAATCGTGATTCCCCGCTCGCGTTCCTGCGCCATCCAATCCATCTGGGCGTTGCCGTCGTGGACTTCGCCAACACGGTGAATCCGGCCGCAGTAGAACAGGATGCGTTCGGTGGTGGTGGTCTTGCCCGCATCGATGTGGGCAATGATTCCAATGTTGCGCGTGCGCGAAATATCCTGGGTGTTCATGGGCCTCATGTCTCGGGATTCAGACAGGTGGAACTAATACGCGTAAATCGCGAACGCGCGGTTCGCTTCCGCCATGCGATGTATCTCATCGCGCCGCCGAACCGCACCGCCCTGTCCGTCGGCGGCTTCCATCAACTCCGCGGCTAGACGCTCGGGCATGGAGCGGCCGCCACGACTTCGCGAGGCGTCAATCAGCCAACGCACGGCCAACGAGTAGCGACGGTCTCCACGTATCTCCACGGGAACCTGATAATTCGCGCCACCCACGCGTCGCGGCTTAACTTCAATCTGCGGCATCGCGTTGCGCACGGCGGCTTCAAAGACGTCGATCGCGGGCGCACCAGTCCGGCCTTCAATGATGTCAAAGGCGCGATAGACGATCCGCTGCGAAAGCGACTTCTTGCCACTCTGCATGATCTTGTTGATAAAGCGCTGGACCGTGCGGTTATTAAAGCGCGGATCCGGAGGAATCACGCGGCGCTCTGGCCGCTTACGGCGAGGCATCAGAGGGCGTTTGGCCGCTGAGCGGCGACACTGGCGGTGAACATCATCGGATCGGCGGCTGTAACCCTGGCTCTAGCTTCCGCGCTTCGCGCCGTATTTTGACCGGCTTCGACGCCGACCTTCCACGCCATCCGCGTCCAAGGTCCCGCGCACGATGTGGTAGCGAACACCCGGCAGGTCGCGAACCCGGCCGCCACGGATCAGCACCACCGAGTGCTCCTGAAGTCGATGGCCCTCGCCCGGTATATAGGCGGTCACTTCAATGCCATTGGATAGGCGTACCCGCGCCACCTTACGTAGCGCCGAATTGGGCTTCTTTGGCGTTACCGTGCGAACCAACGTGCAAACGCCCCGCTTCTGCGGGGAACCTTCACCACGCTGCATGCGTCGCCGCAACCCGTTATAGGAGTAGTGCAACGCCGGCGCCTTTAACTTGCCCCGGCGCTGCTTTCGTCCCTTGCGAACGAGCTGATTAATCGTCGGCACGGTGTAACCTACGGATCCCTTACGTAGAAAAGGCGCGGCGGCGACGCACCGCACGCGACATCGGGAAGCCTATCACCGGCTTTCCCCATCGTCAACGTTTTCGCCGTCCGCCGCCGGATCCGGACGTACGGCCGACGATTCGTCGATACCGAGCTCCTCCGAGGGGCGCAGGAAATCGGCAAACTCATCGCTGGCGCCGCTTGGCGACGTTTCAATGCCGGCCAGCAGGTCGCTTTCGGCGGCGTCCATTGGCGGCGCACCGCCCGCCGCGACACCGGCCTGGGCGCCGATGTCCAGGTCCGGAGCCGCGTCAGCGCCATTGTCGGGATCGCGCAGATCGTCAAGCGACACCCCCTCGGCCATGTGCATGGCCTCGGTGTCGATCAGGACGTCCGACTGGCTGGGGGCTTCGAGCGCCGGACCGTGATAGCGATCCCATCCCGTACCAGCCGGAATGAGCTTGCCGATGATCACGTTCTCCTTCAGCCCATGCAACTGATCGGTCTTGCCTTCCACCACGGCTTCTGTGAGCACGCGCGTGGTGTCCTGGAACGATGCCGCGGCCAGAAAACTCTCGTTATTCAACGAGGCCTTGGTCACGCCCAGCAACACTTCGTGCGAGTCCGCAGCCTGGCCGCCGGTTTCCGCGACTTGCACGTTGGTCTGGGCAAGCGTGGACCGGTCGACCAGCGTGCCTGGCAAGAGCGAGGTGTCACCCGGCGTGTCCACGGTGTTGTGGCGAAGCATCTGGCGGATGATGATCTCGATGTGCTTGTCGTTCACCGCCACGCCGACCATGCGGTAGACACGCTGGACTTCGCTGACGATGTACTGCTGCAACTGGGCACGGCCGCGCAGCCGCAGGATGTCGTGCGGGTTAAGCGGTCCTTCGGTGAGCTGATCGCCCTCGCGGACAAACTCGCCGCTATGTACGCGCAGTTCAGCGGCCAGCGAGACCGGGTACTCGCTGACATCTTCCTCTTCGGCGCGAACGACGATCCGGCCCTCGTGAATCTCCACGACTCCGTCAGCCTCGGCCGTGACGCCAATGCCGGCGACCTTGGCCAGCGCGCGCTTGCTGATCGTGTTGGTCTTGCTCTTGGCCTTGCGAGCCAGCAGGTCCTCCGCCTCGGCCGTCGGCACGGCCAGAACCCCGTTCCTGGCAATGTCGGCGCCGTCGTCGACAATCGGGACCATGCCCGGCTCAAGCGTGTACTCGTACTCGTGCACGTGAGCTGAAACAACCCGTACTCGCCGCTGCTCGTCCTCTTCAATGACTTCGACCGTGCCGTCGATGTCGCTCATCACGGCGACACCCTTGGGGATCCGCGCCTCGAAGAGTTCCTGCACTCGCGGCAAGCCCTGCTCCTTATCCACGATGTCCGCGCCCACGGTCGCGATGCCACCCAGATGGAAGGTCCGCATCGTGAGCTGCGTCGCCGGCTCGCCCATGGACTGGGCGGCGATGATGCCAACGGCGGCGCCCTCCGCCACCAATCCGTGGCGAGCCAGGTCCATGCCGTAGCACATCTGGCACAGGCCGCGAGCGTTGGCGCAGGTCATGGGCGATCGGATCGTGGCCGACTGCACGCCGGCGTCATCAATCAGCTTGACCAGGTCGTGATCGATCAGCGTGCCCAACGGCACGATGATTTCACCGGTGTCCGGATGCACGATCGGTCGTGCCGGAAAGCGGCCAAAGCAGCGGACGCCCACGGAATCCAGCACCTCGTCCAGGGTCCCGACTTCCACGGGAATCCCGTCCAACGTGCCGCAGTCGTCGCCCATGACAATCACGTCCTGGGCCACGTCCACCAGCCGGCGGGTGAGATAGCCACTGTCGGCGGTGCGGAGCGCCGTGTCGGCCAGCCCCTTGCGTCCGCCGTGCGTGGAGATGAAGTACTCGTGCGCCGACATCCCCTCGCGGAAGTTCGCGCGTACGGGCATTTCGATGATCCGGCCAGCCGGGTTGGACATCAGTCCACGCATCCCCGAGATCTGCCGGATCTGGTCAAAGTTGCCCTTGGCCGCGCCTGAGTTGCCCATCATGAAAACAGGACTCATCGGATCGAGGCTCGTCTCCACGGAGCTTGAGACGGTGGCCATGGCATCGGTCCAGGCCTTGACGGTGAGCCGGTAGCGTTCGTCGTCGGTGATTAGTCCGTCGTCGAAGCTGGCCCTGATGGCGCTGACCCGGGCATCCGTTTCCTGCTCGACCTGGCGCTTGACCGCAGGGATCTCAAGATCCGTGATCCCCATCGTCACGCCCGAGCGCGTGGCCCACTGCATGCCCAGGTTCTTGAGCTGGTTGGCGACCTCGCCGGTTACGTCCATGTCGGTGTTGAAGAACACCATCTCGATCACACGACGCAGGCCGCCCTTGTCCAGCTGTTCGTTGACGAACCGCAACTCTCGAGGGATGGCTTGGTTGAGCATGATTCGCCCGGCGGACGTCGTGATGAATGCCGGACCGTCCTGGCCGGCCACCTCGTCTGGGAAGTCCTCAGGCGTAACTCGCAGGCGGATCCTTTCCTGCAGATTCACCGCATTGTGGTCGTAGGCCAGCATGGCGTCGGTGAAATTGCCGAAGGCCTGAAGGTCGTCCTCGTCTCGGTCATCCGGCTTGATCTGGGTCAGGTAATAAGCGCCCAGCACCATGTCCTTCGTCGGGCTGACGATGGGCGTCCCATCCGCCGGCGAAAGGATGTTGTGGGTGCTCTTCATGATGTGGCGGGCCTCGTCCTGCGCCGCTCGGCTCAGCGGCACGTGGACGGCCATCTGGTCGCCATCGAAGTCGGCATTAAACGCCGTGCACACCAGCGGATGTATCTGGATGGCGCTGCCGCGAACCAGCACGATGTCGAACGCCTGGATCCCCAGCCGGTGCAACGTCGGCGCGCGGTTTAGCAGCACGGGATGGTCGCGCGTGACTTCCTCCAACGCATTCCACACCAGTGGCTCGGGATGCTCCACCATTCGCTTGGCGCTCTTGATGTTGCTGGCATGCCCGTCGTCCACGAGCTTGCGCATCACGAACGGTTTGAACAGCTCCAGGGCCATCTTGGTCGGGAGGCCGCACTGGTTGAGATTGAGATGCGGACCCACCACGATCACGGAGCGCCCGGAGTAGTCCACCCGCTTGCCCAAAAGGTTCTGGCGGAAGCGGCCCTGCTTGCCGCGCAGCAAGTCGCTGAGCGACTTGTAGGGATGGTTCGACGATCCCGTCACGGCGCGACCGCGCCGCCCATTGTCAATCAGCGCGTCAACGGCCTCCTGCAGCATGCGCTTCTCATTGCGCACGATGATCTCGGGCGCCCCGAGCTCAATCAGTCGCTTGAGCCGGTTGTTGCGGTTGATTACCCGGCGGTAGAGATCGTTCAGGTCACTGGTGGCAAAGCGTCCACCGTCCAGCTGCACCATGGGTCGCAATTCCGGCGGCAACACCGGCAGCACGTTCAGGATCATCCATTCCGGACGGTTGCCCGAGCGGCGGAACGCCTCCACGACCTTCAGCCGCTTGGCGGCCTTCTTTTGCCGCTGCTTCGAGGTCGCGTTCAACTCCTCGCGCAACTCAGCCGCCAGTTCATCAAGATCTACGTCGGCAATCAGGTCAAGGATGGCTTCCGCGCCAATGCCGGCCTCGAACACGCTCGGGTGCCGCACCCGACCGGCCGCGTCCAGCACATCGCCGCAGGTGCGCGTGAGATCCTGGTGACGCGGCTCGGAAAGGAGCTGACGCAGCTCCAGCGCGCCGAGGTCCTTGCGACGCTGTTCATAGAACTCGCGCGCGTCCTGAATGTCGCGAACCCTGTCTTCTTCCAGGCGAGCCACCGCCTGTTCGCTCTCACGTCGCTCAGCGGCCTTCGTGGCGCCGAAGCGATCGCCAGCGCTTGATTTCTCAGCCTCAAAGCGGCCGGTCACTTCCGCAACGGCCGCTTCAACCTTCGCGTCAAGCTGCGCCAACGCGTCCTCGGGAGGCACGCGGCCCGCGGCGATAAAGGGTTCGGTTAGCCAGCTCAGCGTGGCGTCGTCCTCAAGCTTGCGCTGGCCAATGGCCGCCAGCAGGTTGCGGACCGAAGCGGTTTCCTTATTGATGGAGTCGACACTGGCCTGGGCTTCAAGGTCCAGTCGCTTCAACTCATCCTCGAGCTGCGAGTCGAGTTGCGCTGTCTGGTCCTCCAGGCGCCGGTGCTCGTCCGCCAGGCGCATGGCCGCCGAGTCGTCAATCTCCTCGATGTAGTCGGTCAGATCCTGATCGACGCGACCCAGCGCCTCGTCACGGGCCTCTTCGTCAAGTTCGGTAACAATGAACGAGGCGAAGTAGACGATCTTCTCGAGATCGCGCGGCGTAATGTCCAGCACCTGGCCGATTCGACTTGGCGTGCCCTTGAGGAACCAGATGTGGGTAATCGGGGCCGCAAGCTCGATGTGCCCCATCCGTTCTCGCCGGACGCGCGAACGCGTAACTTCAACGCCGCACTTGTCGCAGATGATGCCGCGGAAGCGCACGCGCTTGTACTTGCCGCAGGCGCACTCCCAGTCCTTGGTGGGGCCGAAGATGCGCTCGCAGAACAGCCCGTCACGCTCAGGCTTCAGCGTGCGGTAATTGATCGTTTCCGGCTTTGCGACCTCGCCGTACGACCAGGATCGAACCTGATCCGGTGAGGCCAGGTGGATCCGAATCGCGCTGAACTTGTTGACTTCAAGCATTCGTTCGGGTCCTCCTACAGGCGGTATTCGCGACCCTGGATGTTGATGCCATCCAGGTCGGGCAGCTGGTCGTGCATGTGTTCGCCGGCCAGCGCGATTTCTTCCTCGGCGTCGTCCAGGATGTCCACGGAAACGCCAAGGCTCTGCAGTTCCTTCACGAGCACCCGGAACGACTCCGGGATACCAGGTTCGAGAATTGATTCGCCTTTGACGATGGCTTCGTACGTCTTGACGCGCCCAAGAATGTCGTCGGACTTAACCGTCAGCATTTCTTGTAGCGTGTGGGCGGCGCCGTAGGCCTCCAGCGCCCAGACTTCCATCTCACCGAAACGCTGGCCGCCCATCTGCGCCTTGCCACCCAGGGGCTGCTGGGTGATGAGCGAGTACGGCCCGGTAGAGCGGGCGTGGATCTTGTCGTCCACCATGTGACCAAGCTTCATCATGTAGATGACGCCCACGGTGACTTCCTGGTCGAAAGCCTCGCCGGTGCGGCCGTCGTACAAGACGGCTTTGCCGTTGGCCGGTAGCTCCGCTTCCTCAAGCGCCCTCGCAATGTCCGCTTCGTCGGCGCTATCGAATACGGGGCATACGGCGCGGAATCCAAGCTTCTCGGCCGCCCACCCTAGGTGCGTCTCCAGCGTCTGCCCCACGTTCATGCGGGACGCGACGCCCAGCGGATTCAGGATGATGTCAACCGGCGTGCCGTCAGCGAGATACGGCATGTCCTCTTGGGGCAGGATCATCGAGATCACGCCCTTATTCCCGTGGCGGCCGGCCATCTTGTCGCCGACCATCAGCTTGCGCTTCGAGGCAACGCTGACCCGAATCATTTCGGTCACGCCCGCTTGGAGATCGTCGCCGTCCTCGGCTGAGAACCGGCGCACGTCGATCACACGACCGTATTCGCCCGCCGGAACGTGCTTTGAGGTGTCCTTCACTTCCCGCGCGTCGCGCCCGAAGATGGCGCGCAGCAGCCGGTCTTCGCCCGAGAGTTCGGTTTCACCCTTGGGCGTGATCTTGCCGACGAGCACGTCGTCCGGCCCGACCTCCGCCCCGACATACACCACGCCGGTGTCGTCCAGGTTGCGAAGGGCTTCTTCGTTCTGATTCGGTATGTCGCGCGTAATCTCCTCGGCGCCAAGCTTCGTGTCCCGCGCCTCCACCTCGTACTTCTCGATGTGGATCGAGGTAAACACGTCGTCCTTCAGCAGGCGCTCGCTGACGACAATGGCATCCTCGTAATTGCCACCTTCCCAGAACATGAACGCCACCACGATGTTCTGCCCCAGGGCGATCATGCCGTCGGCGGTCGCCATGCTCTCCGCGATCGTTTGACCCGCCCTCACGGTGTCTCCGGCAGCCACCACCGGACGCTGGCTGATGCAGGTTGCCGTGTTGGACCGGTCGAACTTGCGCAGGCGGTAAACCCGCGTGCTCTCGGCGTCGCCGTGATCGATCGTGATTTCGCGCGAGGTCACGTGCGTCACCTCGCCGTCGGCCGCTGCCAGCACCATATGCCCGGAGTCCCTCGCGGTGGCCCCTTCCATTCCGGTGGCCACCAGCGGCGCCTCGGGCGTAATCAGCGGCACGGCCTGTCGCTGCATGTTGGCGCCCATCAGCGCGCGATTGGCGTCGTCGTGCTCCAGGAAGGGAATCATGGCCGTCGCCAGGCTTACGATCTGCTGCGGCGATGAATCCAGATACTCAACAGTAGCCGCGTCGGCCTCGAAGAAATGCGGTCCTCGGCGTACCGACACCCGATCCATGACGATTTCATTGGCATCGTTGAGTCTGGTCTTGGCCTGCGCGATCGTGTGGCGCTCCTCCTCGTCGGCGGCCAGGTACTCGATTTCGTTGGTCACAATCGGGCGAACGCGCACGTCAAGCTTGTCGGCGCCGTCGATCTGGCTTATGGCCTGCGCCAACGCTTCGTCGATCACGTCGCCGGCCTGTGCCAACGGCTCGTCGCCTTCCGCTGCCGCGACTGGCTCGACCAGCGTGCGCCCCGCCAGCATCGCGGCGTCTCCCGCCGGAATCTGCGTGACAACCCGTCGGTACGGCGTCTCGATGAATCCGTAGGAGTTGACCCGTGCCAGGGTTGCGAGAGTGTTGATCAGGCCGATGTTCGGCCCTTCGGGCGTCTCGATAGGACAGACCCGACCGTAGTGGCTGTAGTGCACGTCGCGTACGTCAAAGCCGGCGCGCTCGCGCGAGAGGCCGCCGGGCCCCATGGCGCTGAGCCGGCGCTTGTGCGCGAGCTCCGCCATCGGATTGGCCTGGTCCATGAACTGTGAGAGCTGGCTGCCGCCAAAGAACTCCTTAACCGCGGCGGTCACCGGCCGGGTGTTGATCAGCCCGGACGGCGTCGCCTCCGCGGCGTTCTGAATGCTCATGCGCTCCTTGATCACGCGCTCCATGCGCAGCAGCCCGACACGGAATTGGTCGGCCAGCAGCTCACCCACTGCGCGCACGCGCCGATTCCCCAGGTGGTCAATGTGGTCGGGCACGCCCTGCGTGACGTTCAGGTGCACGATCTCGCGCACGATGGCGACGAGATCATTCGGCTCAAGCGTTCGCACGGTTTCTTCCGTTTGAAGCTCAAGGCGCTTGTTGAGCTTGTAGCGTCCGACGGGCCCCAGGTCGTAGCGGCGCTTCTCGAAGAACGTCTGCTCGATCAGCGTGCGAGCGTTGTCAACCGTGGCCGGATCGCCGGGACGCAACCGGCCGTACAGGCGGATCAGCGCTTCTTCGGTGTTCACCACTCCGTCGCGACGATCGTCTTCGATCGGCGCTTCGATAAACCGATGCTCCGGGTCGCTGTCGACGTCCGCAAACGCCTCAAGCAGTGCCGCGTCCTCACTCAGTTCGGGCTCGATCGCGCGCAGAAACGTGGTGACCGGTAGCTTGCGCTTGCGGTCGATCTTGACGTTCACCACGGACTGGTTGCTCGTCTCAAATTCCAACCAGGCGCCGCGCTTGGGAATGAGCTTGGCCCCGAAGCGCCGACGGCCCGTCGCCGGATCGACCTCCGCGGAGAAGTAGACGCCCGGCGACCGCACGAGCTGGCTCACGACCACACGCTCGGCCCCGTTGTAGATGAATGTGCCTTGGCGCGTCATGAGCGGGAAGTCGCCCATGTACACGACCATTTCCTTGATTTCACCCGTCTGCTTGTTGTGCAGGCGGGCCTTTACCCGAAGCGGAACCTGGTAGGTGCGATCTTGCTCGCGGCAGTCTTCCTCGGTGTACTTCGGCACGTCGAAGGCGTCGTCCGGCACTTCAAAATGCAGTTCCAGGTTTTTCCCCGTGAAGTCCTGGATGGGCGAAATTTCGGCGAACAGTTCGCGCAGGTACTCGTTCTTGAACCGTTCGAACGATTCGAGCTGGGTAGAGACCAGGTGCGGCATGTCCAGGATGCTCGAGACACGCCCGTAATGCCGCTCCTCAACGCCCGAAGTCGTGCCGTTTGAACTCATGAATCGCCTGCTCCTTCGTGCTTCGACAAACGGTATTGAACACGCCCGGGCACGCCGCAGCCACGGCGCACGGACCGAGCGCCCGTGTGCAGCCAATCGTGGAGTGGGTAGGAATACGCAGCGCAGCGACGCACGGAGGCCGCGGTCGTCAGCGAGCCCTGCGACAAGTACTGCGTCAGCGCGTCACATCCGTTTTCGAATAAGTACCTGGTGGTCGCAAGGCACAGACACCCAGCCCGCAAATGCCGGCTGGGTCGTGGCTCTTCAGTTGTCTCGCGGCCGAGCAGCTATTCGGACACCCCCACGTTGGATGCCATCGTAACACACGGCCGCCGGCTGTCCAGGCCAACGTCTGGCTGCCGCGCATCGTAAGGACGACCCGTTGACCCGGACGGGCCCTTCGGCCCGGATCTCATCCAGATCGTCCGGCCCGAGAGTCCGGGCGCTGATGAATGCTGCTATCCCAGCCGCCCGCGCAAGGCGCGTCCGCCCAACACGTGCACGTGCAGATGTGGCACCGTCTGGGCGCCGTCCCGCCCATGGTTGGTTGCCAGGCGATAACCCGATTCGGCCAGGTCTTCGGCTTGGGCAACCCTCACGGCCACCGACATCACGCGCCCCAGCAACGCCTCGTCGTCCCTCAACTGGTCAATGCTCGCCACGTGCCGCCGAGGCGCTACGAGCAGGTGCGCCGGCGCCTGCGGGTTGATATCTCGAAACGCAACCACCTGGTCGTCGCTATAGACGCGGTCGCTCGGAATGTCACCGCGCGTGATGGCGCAGAAAACGCAGTCCTGTTCGCTGGCGCTGGCACTCATTGGTTACGACCTCCCATGCCGTCATTGGTTTCCATTTCGATTGAGGGCGGTAACACCCTGGTGAAGTCGAGCAGGCGCCACTCCTCGGCTGCCACCGCCCGTCGCAGGTTGAAGTCGAAGGACCGCGCGGCCGCAATCACGTCCTCGACGCGAGTGTCAATCACCCCGCTAAGCAGCAGCCGCCCGGCGGGCGCTAGCAGCCCGGCGTATTCCGACATCAACTTCACGTGCACTGATGCCACGATGTTTGCCACGACCAGCGCGGCGAGCTCCGGTGTCCGAAGACGTGAACTCGGAACGGTTAGGTCGATCCGATCGGACACGCCGTTTCGCCCGAAATTGGCGGCCGCCGCCGGGCCTGCTTCGGGATCTCGGTCGAACGCGTACACACGCGACGCTCCAAGCTTGGCCGCGGCGATAGCCAGCACGCCCGATCCCGTCCCAACGTCGACCACGACGTCACCCGGATCCACCGAACCTTCCAAGGCCGCCAGCGCAAGTTGGGTCGTTGGATGACGTCCGGTGCCGAAGGCCATCGCGGAGTCGAGAAATATCGGGATCCGATCTGCCTGATCGGGCGGCTGCTCCAGCCACGCCGGGACAATCACCAGCCGGCGGCCAACCGCGACCGGCGCATAGGACTCGCGCCAGCGCGTACGGTACTCGTCAGCGTCGACGAACGCCTCCGACGCCGTGCCAACCACCCCGTCGCCGGCAATGCGTAGCATTTCGAGCGCTCGTAGCAATCTTCGGCGCGCGGCCGCCTGCCCCTGGCCTGGAGCCAGGTACGCGTGGGCGGTCACAGGCCACGCCCCCTCCGCCGACGGTGGTCCCGTTTCCACGGCGAACGTTCTGCCGACGAGTCGCTGCAGCGTCATGGATACATCGTCCAGCGCCTCTGGTCGCAGAGGAATGCTGATCGCCGCCCACTGGCCGCTCACCGAAAGGCGGCTCGGATCTTTTCGACGAAGCTGCGCCCGCCCGAATCGCTGCCGCCAGGCAAGGTGTCACGCAGGCGTTCAAGCAGGTCGCGTTGCTTCCGGTTCAGCTTGGTCGGGGTAGCCACGTGTACAAAAAGATAGTGGTCGCCTCGTCCTGACCCGCGCAGGCGCGGCGCGCCTTTGCCGCGTAGCCGAATCGGTGTTCCGGCCTGGATGCCGGCCGGAATCTTGACGGAGTTGGGACCGTCGGCCGTCTCTACCTCCAGGTTGGCGCCCAGGGCCGCCTCGGCGACGTTGATCACGACGTTGCTCAGTATGTTGTCGCCGTCGCGCTCCAGCACGGGATGCGGCGTGACATCGATTCCGACATAGAGGTCGCCCGGCGAGCCCCCGCGCGGGCCGTGATTGCCCTCGCCGGTGAGTCGCAGTTCAGTGCCCGGCTGAAGTCCGGCCGGCACTCTGACCTTGCGCTCCACGGCGACGCGTTCCAGACCAATTCCCGTGCACGTTGGGCACTTGCTCTCGACAACCTGCCCGGCGCCCCCGCAGGTGTCGCAGACCGTAACGTTGACGAACTGGCCGAAGATCGAACGCTGGGCACGCTGGACTTGGCCCGTACCTCGGCAAGGCGCGCAGCTCGTGGGCCTGGTTCCGGGCGCCGCGCCGTTTCCGTTACACGTGCCGCAGGGCTCAAGTCGCCGGTAACTAACGTCGATCTCAACCCCAAACAGGCTCTCCAGGAAGTCCAGCTCGACCTCAACGCGCGCATCGGTTCCAGGCTGCGCTCCTCCGGGCCGTGGCCGTCGCGCGCCGCCAAAGAACGCGTCGAAGACATCACCGATCCCACCAAAGTCGTCAAACCCCGCACCGAAGGGCGCCCCCGGCCCGTCATGGCCGAATCGGTCGTAGTTCGCCCGTTTCTCCTTGTCGCGCAGTACCTCGTAGGCCTCGTTGATCTGCTGAAAACGAGCCGTGGCGTCGGATTCCCGGCTGACATCCGGATGATGCCGACGCGCCAGATCGCGATAGGCCTTGCGAATCTCGTCTGGTCCGGCCGTGCGTTCGACGCCCAAGACGTCGTAGTAGTCGGGCTTCGTGCTCACACGGCCCCGCTGGCGTCGTCCTGCGATTGTTCAGCCGCGCCACCGTCTTCCGCTGGCGGCTCTTCCGCTTCGGGCTTCGGTCCGGCCTTTACGAGCGCAGGCCGGATCACCCGACCGTGCATTCGATATCCGCGCTGCATTTCGGCGACCACGGCTGTCGCTTCGGAATCCTCCGTCATCACGACTTCGTGAATCTCCACGTCAATTGGGTCGCCCGCACGGCATGCAATCGGAGTCACTCCCGCGGTTTCCAGCACCCGACTCAGCTGCGCCTGGATCAGGGCCACCCCATCTATCCAGGTCAGCAGCCGTAGCTCGGAAGGGATTGCCGCAAACGCGCGCTCCAGGGCGTCGAGAACACTCAGCAACTCAAATGCAAGCGCTTGATTCGCGAACTTGGCAACTTCCTGGGCCTCGTCCGTGGTCCGCCGCCGGTAATTCGCAAAGTCGGCCTGCGCGCGGGTCAGTCGATTGAGGAGATCTTGTCGGCGCGCATCCAATTGAGCGACCTGCGCCTTCAAATCCTCCAGCTCGTCCGTCGGAACGTCAGCGGCGCCATCGGCCTCCGGCGGCGGGACCGGTTCGTCTTCGTCGCTTGACGCGGACCGAGAGTCCGTGACTTTGACTTCAATCGGCGGTTCGTCGTCGGCGCTGTCAGCGCCGTTCCTGTCAACTGCCATGCGGTTCAGGGATTCCGGGAGCGTTCAGCGCCATTTTACGGGCGCATTTGCACACGGCCGGTGAGCCCGATTCTTTCAAGGAGCGCATCAGGGCGGTTACGGCGGCGGCGCAACGACCCGCACATCACCGGGCGTCACAACGAAATCCGCGGTAGCGATGGCCCGCGAGCCAACCATGATCTCCACGCGCCAGGGGCCTGGCGCGGCCGTTGGCGGAAGCCCAAACCAGAAGCCGAATCGCGCCTGGGTGTAGGCCGGCTGCGGATCCGTCAGGAAGGTGCCTTGCAGGCTATCCCCAGCGAACCAGCGGATTCCCAGGCGCGAGCCCTGCACGACATTGGCGAATTCAATCGAAACATTGACTCGCTCCCCGGGGTGGAATGTCAGCGTCGGCTGAATAGGCTCCTGCCCGGGCCCAAGCCGCAGAGCCAGCACAACGCTGTTGGCCTCGGCCGATTCATTCGCGCCAACGTCCAGCCCCGCCGTTGCGGTGGCGGTTGGCGTCGCCTGCTGTTCGGCCGAAACCGGCTCGGCGCCTGAACCTTCAGAGGTGAGTCGCCAGATCAGCCCGCGTGCCTCAAGCAAATACCCAATTCCATTCGGCCCCAATGCAATGTCCACCGACGTGAACAGCGGAATGTCGCGAGCCAGGTCGCCGGACTGCCCTTGGCCGAGCGGGTTGCCGGCAATGATCTGCGCGTGCCCGCCTGGGTCGATTCGGACAACCTGGCCGCTGCCGCTCGCCACGACATAAACGGCGCCTACCGAGTCCGTGGCGACCCCTAGCGGCGCGTCCAGCCCGATCTCGCGCGCCGGACCGTCCGCCGGCGCCTCCGACCGGCCGGATCCAGCCAGTGTGTCGATCACACCGTCGGAACGAATCCGGCGAACGATACCCGCGTGGAGTTGGCTGACGAACACCGACCCGTCGGCATCGAGTGCCACGCGCTGCGGAAACCCCAGGGTGGCTTCTGTGGCCGGCCCACCGTCGCCCCCGTTGCCGTCCACGCCGCTTCCCGCCAATGTATGAACCAGGCCATCGGGACGGATGACGCGCACTCGGTGTACCGGCCCGTCCACCACAACGAGCGATCCGTCAAAACCCAGCGCCAGGCCAACAGGCTCGGTGAACTGGGCGTCGCGGGCGGGACCGCCATCGCCGCCCACGCCCGGCTGGGAACCACCGGCAAACGTCGTGATGATGCCGTCCGGATCGATCTTGCGTACTCGGAAATTGCCCGCGTCAGCCACGTAGATCGATCCGTTCGAATCGACAGCCAGTGCCGATGGGCGGTTGAGCTGGGCCGCGACGGCAGTCAGGCCGTCGCCCGCGCTCCCGGGATCGCCGGTACCCGCGATCACGCGCATCGCCCCATCCGGATCCAGGCGCCGGATCCGATGGTTGCCCGTGTCGGCAATCAACAGGCGACCAATGCCGTCGATTGCGATGCCTCGCGGCGACGCCAGGGCGGCACTGAGTCGGAACTCGCCGTCGGCGGCGTTGCCGGATTCGCCCGTGCCGGCAAAGATCTCGGCCACCAGGTCACCGGCAAGCGGCGCTCCGCTTGGGAGAGCCGACGCGGGCGGCACAAAGGCGACCGGCGCGGGCTGCGCGTCGGGGGGTTGACTATCTGACGTCTGGGGTGCCGCTGCGTCCGCCCCCGACTGCGGCGCCGGCACCAGCGCACGAACCCGTCGGGCGCTCTGCTCAACAATCAGCAGGCGTCCATCGAGCGTCGGCGTGACCGCGAGCGGCAGTGTCAGGCGCGACTCCAGGGCCGGTCCGCCGGACTCGACTCGGCCCCCTACCAGCCCGGCCACCGTCTGCATGGTGCCGTCTGGGTGAATCCGGCGGATGCGGCGGTTGTTCCAGTCGGCCACGAAAACCGCGCCGCTGGCGTCCACAACCACGCTTTGCGGTCCGTGGAGTTCCGCCGCCGTGGCCGGGCCGCCGTCACCCGCTCCGCCCGGGAATCCGGTGCCCGCAATCGTGTCGATCAGACCGTTGGTGGAGACCCGGCGAATTCGGTTACCGGTCAGCTCGGCGATCAGCAGATTGCCCTGTCCATCCACATCCACATCCACCGGCTGGTTGAGTGTTGCGGAAAGCGCGGGGCCGCCGTCGCCATCACTACCCGGGGCGCCAGTACCGGCCACGGTGGTCAGGTAGCCGCGGGTATCGATTCGGCGCACCCGGTTGGCCGCCCGCTCGGCGATAAACAGGTTGCCGTCGCCGTCGATCGCCATGCCCTCGTTGCCCGCCGTTCTGGCAAACGCGGCCGGTCCCCCGTCGCCTTCCAATCCCGCGTGCCCGTCCCCGAGAATCGTCGACACCAGCCCAGACGCGTCGATACGGCGCACCCGATCGAGTTCGGCGACGAACAGCGTGCCGGCCTGGTCGACCAGCAACCGGCTCGGGTCCGTGAAGTCCGCCGCCAGCGCGTGTCCGCCGTCGCCCCCGAAGCCGCGGACTCCGGTTCCGGCCAGCGCCTCGATCACGCCGTCGGTGCGGATACGCCGAATCCGGCTGGCGCTGGGATCGGACACATAGACCACACCGTCCGAACCGACCACGACGCCGCCCACGCTGCGGAACTGCGCCGCCAGCGCGGGCCCGCCGTCGCCCCCGTTGCCGATCTCACCGGTGCCCGCAAAGTCCGAGAGAATCGCCGGCAGCCCAACCGGCGGCGGCAGAGGCTGCGGCGTAGGTGCCAGATAGGGGGGCGGAGTGCGCACGGCGCCGGGATCGGCGGTCGGCGACGACTCGGCGCCAAAGCCGCCGATCTCGCAGGCCGTGGTCGCGGCGGCCGCGGCCAGCACGCCCAGCGCGCGGCGACGGGAAATCGAGCCGGCGACCCCGCTAACGCGCATCGCCTCGCATCACGATCAGCAGCGTTCGCAAGAGAATGCGTAAATCGAAGAGCAAGGACCAATTCTCCACGTAGTACAGGTCATAGCGGGTGCGTTCCGCTATCGACGAGTCGCCGCGCATCCCGTTCACTTGCGCCCAGCCCGTCACCCCCGCGCGCTCGCGGTGCCGAACCATGTAGCGCGAGAACTCGCCACGGAACCTCGACACGTAGTCGGGCTGCTCGGGACGCGGCCCAACCAGGCTCATATCACCGCGGATCACGTTAAGGAGCTGAGGCAATTCGTCAATCCAGTAGCGCCGGAGCAACCGCCCGACACGCGTTTGCCGAGGATCGTTGGCTACGGTCCAGGTCTGCCCGTACTCATCGGCGCCGCTGACCATGGTGCGGAACTTCACGATGGGAAAGGGCCGTCCGTCCCGGCCAACGCGCGTCTGCACGTAAAAGGCGGGCCCCCTGGAGTCTAGCTTGATGATGAAGGCGATGAGCAGCATCGGCGCCGAGGTCACGACGAGGACGATGGCGGCTACCACCAGATCGAGGGTGCGTTTGGCGAAGCGGCTGAGGCCCCGCAGACGCACTTCGTTCACGGCAATGAGGGGAAGTCCGCCAACGCCGCCCTCGACCACCGGTGAAACCATGAGCTGAAAGAGGTCGGGCAGCAGCCAGACATCCGCGTAGGACGCCTCGACATCGCTCAGGATTGCCAGCAGGTCTTCGTGGGACAGCGATGGAATGGCCACGACAACCTTGTCAATTTCATGCTCCGCAATCAGGTCCGATAACGCGGTCGACGTGCCCAGAACCGGTAAGGCCTGGTCGCCGATGGACACCCGGGACTCGAAGTCGTCCAGGAACCCCACCAATTCATAGCGGCGGCTCGGATCCCGCAGCAGGCGTCCGCCTACTTCGCCTCCTTCGGCTCCGGCCCCGACCACCAGCACGCGCTGGACGCCAATGCCGCGTTGCGCCAGCAGGCGCAGGCACGTGGCCAGCAGTGAGCGGCCCATGGCGACGAAGACGATCCCAAGCAGCCACGCCATCGGCATGACGTTGCGCACGGATTCCAAGCGGTCGGTAAAGATGAAGAATGTGGCCGCCACAGCGAGAAGCGAGCCAATCGTCACCATGCCAACGCTGCGCGCCACCCGGTCCACGGCCCCGGCCGTCCGAAAACGCGAGTACATTCCCAGCGAGAGGCCACCGCCCACGGTGGCGAGCCCGAAGACGACGGCAACCGGCGCCAGGAACAGAAAGCGGTTGGGCGGCGCGCCATCAAACCAGCCGAAGCGATAGCGAATGTAGTACGCCGCAACCAGCGCCAGCCCCACCGTACCCACATCGGCCGCCAGCGAGAACGTGGAAACGAGACCGCCCCAATTGCGCCGTGCCCACGTCGTCATTCCGCGACGCCCGTTTCCCCTGGTGGCCAGGCCGCCAGCGACCGCACCACTCCGCCGCAGCCAAGGATAAGGATTCCACCCAGAACCAGGGAGCGGAGCGGCCACGGGTCGTCCCCGTGATGCTTCGCGTAGTAACGCCACATCGACCGATAAAACTCGACCCGAGTTCGGACGGGTCGCTGACGCGACGACTGCCGCTTGTAGTGCCACACCCGCGCCGTCGAGACGTACAACGTGCCCCAGCCGGCATCCGCGAGCCGCCGCTGCAGGTCCAGGTCATCGCCGTACATAAAGAACCGGGGGTCGAATCCGCCTACCGCCGCAAATGCCTGGCGGCGAATCATCAGGCAGGCGCCGGACACGGCGTCAATATCGCTCACCGCCGCGGGCGACGACGCCTCGGGGTTGTATGGCTTGGTGATGCTCCGTCGCAACGCGCGTGGCGAACCCAGGAAGCGGTGCAGAGCGTTCGCCGGACGCGGAAAATTCCGTCGACCGGCCGGATCCAGCGATCCGTCGGCAAGCGTCAGCCTCGGCCCCGCCGCGGCGGCCGTCGGGCAGCGGTCGAGTTCACCAGCCATCGCCGCGATCGACTCCGACTCCGGCTCCGTATCCGGGTTCAGAAACAAGATCAGTGGCGCGGTCGTTGCGGCAGCCCCAATGTTATTCGCGCCTCCAAAGCCGAGCTCCGGCGAGCCGCGAATCGCCTGGACGTCGTCGCGAGCCTGCAGCATCGGCCACGTGTCGTCGCCGAATCCGTTATCCACTACCACAACCTCTAGCGTCAGCCGGCCGGCCGCCGCCGCCAGACGGTCCAGGCATCGCGCCAGGAGGTCGCGCACGTTGAACGTGGTGATCACGACGGCTACGTCAGCGGCGGCTTTGGTCATCGTGGCCGCCGTCGAGAAAGTCCCGCAACGAAGCCTGTCATCTTGGCCAGGTCTCCAACAATCCGTAACGCCGGCGCCAGCGCGCCCGCCACCAGCGGATTGAGCCCGGACGCGCGTCGGACCACATCCGGTACCCGCCGCAACGAGCCGCTCAGGTAGGCGCTGGTCAGCACCGCCAGCAAAACTCGCGCCACCGGCGACGGGTGTTGCAGCAGTCCCAGACCTAGCGCGTACGCGCCATATCGCAGGGCGTGCCGCGGCAACAGCATGCCGGCATGGCCGTCGCCGGCGGCGTACGCAAAGTACTGCCGGAAGAATGCAGCCACCGTGGAGCGCGGTCGGATTCCTACGTCCGCGCCCTGCGCATGTCGAAACCAGCCGCCACAGCGCCAGATCGCGCGGTCCAGCCACAAATCCTCACCGTGGGCCAGCCACTCCGGGTAGCCGCCCACGCGCTCCAGCCACTCGCGGCGGAACAGCGCCGATCCGCTGCTCGGGGTATTGGGGTACGGGTCAATCTGCCGCGCCAGCGGCAGCGCCACCGCGCCCAACGCCGCCTCCAACGTCGTGTGCGGCGCCGCCAGAATGTACCCAAACGATCCGGCGGCCAGCGGCTCGACCTGCACGGCCGAAACAAGAGACGCCAGCCAGTCGGGTGATCGCCTGAGCCCCGCGTCCGTCACCGCAACCAGCGGCGCCTCGGTTTCGGCGATCGCTCGATTACGTCCGGCGGAAATATTCGTCCCAGGCGCCCGCAGCAGCGTCAACCGAGAATCTCCGTTAGCCGCCTCCGACAAGGCCTCAAACGTGCCGTCGTCAGACCCGCCATCCACAATCACGACTTCATCGGCCGCCAGCGACTGCTCCCGCAGGCTCGCCACCAACGCCGCCGCGTCTGATGCTTCATTCTTCACGGTGGCGCAGACCGCGACCTTCACGGCGCCGCTCCGGCCGCCGGCTCAGGCAAACCGGCATACGCGTCAAGCAGGCGCTGACCCACAACCGAGGCATCGTGTTCGCTATTGACAAACGCGAGTCCGGCCTCCGCCGCCTTCGCATAGGCAGTCGGATCAGTGGCCAGGGTCGTGACCTCCTTCACGAAATCGCCCGGTCCGCTCGGCAGCGCCACGCCAATCCCGCCGCGCGCCGGCAGCCCAACATATCCCTGCGCTCGGGCCACCACCGGCCGGCCTGCCGCCAGGGCCGAAAGGACCTTGTATGGCGCGCCGGATGCGACCGACGTTGGTGAAACGGCCAGCCAGCAACGCCGATACTCCCGGTCGATATCGTTCACGGTCCCGCCCAGGGTGGCGCGCACCGGAGCGATCGGGCGAAGGTCCTCCGAGTGCGGGCCTACCACCCGCAGTTCGGCGCGCGGCAGCCGTCGCGCAACGGCTGGCCACACCTGGCCGAACAGCCACTCCGCCGCCATGATGTTCGGGCGGTACGCGAAGTTCGCGGCAAAGAGAACCTGCGGGTGCGCGGACTGGCCGTCCCGATCCGGCTTCGCCTGCCCGGCCCGCACCGGATGAGGGATGTACACCGGGTCCTTGGCGCCCAATGCCGCCAGCCCCGCCCGATCGTCGGGCGACGACGCAATGGCCAGGTCGACTGTTTGCGCGATCCAGGCTTCCACCCGGCGCAGCAGGCCCGCCTGCCGGCGGGCCCACAAGGAGCGCAGACTCGCGCTCGCCTCCGCCAGGCTCCTTTGCAGCATCCACTCAATGTTGTGCGCGTCGCAGACCACCCGTGGTCGTTCGGTCGCGTGCGGCGTCGCGGTCCAGACATCGTGAATCAGCGGCGCCAGCTGGGCCTGGGCCACGTGCACGGCGTGATACTCGCCGCTGCTCAGCAGCAGCTGGACACGGCCGCGCAGGATGCGGGACCCGTGGCGAATCAGCAGGTCGGGAACGCCCCCCCGCCAACCGCCCCGCAGTCGCCGCCCAAGCGTCGGCGGCGCCGCGCGTACCTGGATGACCCGGCCTATGCAGGCGGGCGCTGGGACCGGCGGCGCCCCGGGCCGATCGAGCGTCACCACGTCCACCCGGTGTTCGCTGGCCAGTGCTTCGATCAGCAGGCCGTTCCGAATCGCCGCGCCGTGCGTGGCCGGCCACGGTGATGTCGAGGTAATCGCCAGAATGTTCACGCGCTGGCCTCGTAGACCGCCAGGGTGTCGCGTGCCGTTCGCTCCCAGCTGAACTTCGCGGCTCGAGCGCGGCCTCGAGCGCCCAGCGAGGCACGCAGTCCCTCATCGTCGGCCAGTTGATCGATGGCCGCGGTTAAACCCTCGACATCGTCCGGCTCAATCAGCAGCGCGTCCTCACCCACCACTTCCGGCACCGTACCTACCCTGGCCGCGATCACTGGTGTTCCGCTCGACATGGCTTCCACTGCCGGGAGGCCAAACCCTTCGTCGAGCGACGGAAGGAGAACGAACTCCGCCTGGCTCAGGAGGCGAACCAGCATTTCGTCGCTCACGCGCCCCGGAAAGCGCACGCACTCGGTTCCTGGTTCGCTCCGCACGGCGCGCACGATCTCCGCCCCCCGGTAACCAAGCGCCCCGGCAACCAGGAGCGTTCCGTTTTGAGCAAACGACGATGCGCCAAAGGCGCGCGCCGCCAACGCCACGTTCTTGCGCGGCTGAATCGTGCCAACCATCAGCCCAAACGGTCCTGGCCAGGCCCGCTCGTCGCAGGTTTCGTTGGTCGCCGACAGCCCTGGCGCGTATGGAATAACCGTGAGGCGAGCTTCGTCCGCGAGATCGCGCTCCAGGATCGCCGTGCGTACGTGCTTGGACGGAACGATTACGGCCCGTGCCCGCCGCCAACTCCGAATGGCGCCGGCATAGTGCCGCCGGCTTGCCGCGGCATGGGTTTCGGGATGTGTGAGAAACGAGATGTCGTGGACAGTCACGACCGCAGGCACCTCAACGCCGTCGGGAATCCCATGGTCCGGATAGTGCGCCAGATCTGTTCCGCGCAGAGCGCGCCCCAACAGGAACCGTTCAAGCCGCCCGCGAACCGGGGCGAACGCCGAACGCACAGGCAGCGATGGCCTGCCCGGCAGCCGCCCGCGCCGGTCCGCCAGCAACTCAATCTCCATGCCGTCCCGCGGCTGCCTCGCCAACGCCTCCTGCAACCGCCAGATATACCGGCCGATGCCCGCCTGGTCATGCCGCAGCATTCGCCCGTCCAGTGCGACGTTCGTCATGCCGGACTTGACGCGCGGTTGCCCGCCTGGTTCACGACCAGCCCGGCGAGCCCTCCAACCAGAAACACCAGGTGCGGGAAACTCACGATGTGGTGATCGAACACACCGGCCACCCCGAACGCCGCCAGCGAGGCAAGCAGCGGTCGCAGCGCGGGGTCGGCGGCGGTCGTCTTGATGGCCGCCGTGGCGGCGCCTCCCAGCAGTCCCAGGTGGGCCAGCGCAGCCAGCACGCCCGCCCGCTCCGCCAGCCAAAGCCACGCATTGGAAACCCCGGCAAAGATGTCTGGATGCGGCGGGTCGCCATACCCCACGCCCAACAGCGGAAACCTGCCGATAACCCGGAGTGCCTCTCGAATCTCGCCGATTCGCAGCGCCGCCGAACGATCCTCGCCCAGCAAGCCCTGGCGAATCCGCTCGAAGGGTTCCAGAGGAGCGGCCGCTACCGCTACGCCCAGCACCGCGGCCGCCGCGGCCGCCAGACGCGGTCGCACCAGCGCCAGCCATACCAGCAGACCGGCGGCGCAAGCAATCCAGCTTGCCCGGGAAATGGTCAACGCCAGGGCCCCGCCAATCAGCGCGAGGGCGGCCAGTCCCAGCGCG
>JAPPFO010000129.1:0-2627 GCA_028875175.1 Chloroflexota bacterium
GTCCTCCGGGCCAGGATCGCGTTCAGGTGCAAGAGAACGCTTGAGGTGCTGGCAGCTCCCCGTGGCGTGCCGCCGAGGGAGCGAAGTACGGCCAGTTCTTCGGCCGCACCGCCATAGTCACCCCGAAGCAGGGCCTGTGACAGCCGAAAGTTGCTTGCCGCGTCGCTCGCAGGATCGACGGCGACAGCCGCTTCGAATGCGGAGCCCGCCAGCTCATTCGCCCCTCGTAGCACCGCCAGCTGCCCGACGTTGACGAACAGGGCGGACGCGGCGCAACGAGCGCTGAAGCCGATGACGGCTCCCGTGAGTAACAGGAGAGCGGCGAGCGCGATCGGACGTCGTCGCACGTGCCAGCGCAGCAAGTAAGAGCCGCTACGTGCGCGGCCGTCCCTAGTCACGCTCCGATGGGTCCCAGGCAGCGGCGCCTTCGGAATCTGAAGGACCGGCGCCGTATGCGTAGTCGCCGTAGTACGCCGCGGTGACCCGCGGCCGCGCCGCGTTGATGACCGCGCCCAGGAGTACGGCGTCTGTCTTCAGCAGCGCGTCCCGCGCTTGCAGCAGAGCTCCAGGCCGTGTGATCCCGGCCTGGGCGACTAGCACCACGGCTCCACCGGTCGCCGCCAGGACGACCGGATCGGACACGCCCAGCGCCGGCGGACTGTCCACGATCACGACATCCGCCAGGTGGGCGAGATCGTCCAGCACCTCGCGCATCCGCGCCGAGGCCAGCAGTTCCGTGGCGTTGGGTGGCGAGGCGCCGGCCGCAAGGAGCGACACGTTGCGGAACGCCGTGGGCCGCAGCGTCGCGGCTGAGTCCGCCTTCGGATTCACCAGTAGGCTGGAAAGGCCTCGCGTGTTCCGCAGACCGAAGAGGCGGTGCAGCTGGGGGCGCCGTAGGTCGCCGTCCACCAACACAACCCGCCGGTCCAGCTGGCCGAAGGTGTGGGCCAGGCTGGCGGCGGTTGTCGACTTGCCTTCGCCCTGGCCGGCGCTGGTCACCAGCAGGCGGACGGGCTGGGGGAGGCCCCAGAGGTCGATGCCGGTTCGAATCTTGCGATAGGCCTCCGCCGCGGTTGGTGGCAGGTTCCCGACTCTCGCTTTACGAGTCCCGCCGCCAGGCAAGATCCCCACGACGCCGAGCGGGGCCAAACCCAGCTCTTGCACGTCGTCGGGAGACTTGATCGTGTCGTCCCGGTACTCCAGCAGTCCGGCGATAGCCACCGCCGCCAGCAGACCGGCAACGACACAGACCACCGTGTTCACGACCGGGCGCGGAGCGATGGGCACGGTGGGCACGGCGGCGGGCTGGGCGACTCGCAGCACACGCGCTTCGCGTCCGGCTGGGAGAAACGGCTGCTGCTGCTCGATGAATACGCGCGCCGCGGTGTTGGCCAGGTCGCGTGCAAGCTCCGGATCAGAAGTCTCGCCCCGGATTTCCAGCAGTTGCGTTTGGGCTATGGCCACGCCGGTCAGCAGGTCATCCAGGTCCGCCGGTGCGATCGCCAGCTCGAGTTCCCGGGCGACCTGTTCCAGCACCACCCGCTGAGATGCCATGCGGGCATAGGTCTTAACCAGTTGCTGACTCAGCAGCGCGTCGCTATAGGTGACCGTGCCGGGTGCGGCCGACTGGTTGACGAGAATGGTGGCCGTGGCGCGGTAGGTCGGGTCGATGGCCTGCGAAACGCCCCAGGCCGACGCACCGCCGACGGCCATGCCAATGAGCAGCACCCACCACCAGCGCAAGATGACGGCCGTCAGCCAGCGAGGCTCCACACCACAACCTCTCGGGAAGAGCTGCGCCCCCGCCCGTAAGCTGCGGCTCGTGGTGAATCTGGGTCGCGTCCGGACGCCGCCTGGGCACGCGTCGGACTGCCGGACAGGATACTAGGACCGCATTCCGGGTCGCGTTCCTGTGCCGGTTGCAATCAACCAACGAGGAGGCGAGCGCTGCTCCCCGCTTGACGCCCGGCTCGGGTGCGGATTAAACCGTGACTGACGGCGCACCCCCGCGAACGAGGAAAGGCAGATCGACATGACCCTCTGGACCGGCGATCTCAACTACGTGGCCGTGATCGTGGCCGCGCTCATCCCCATGGCGCTCGGCATGTGGTGGTATGCCCCGCGGTACGGCTTGGGCGACATCTGGCTCAACCTGGTCGGCATGACCCAGGAGGAGATTCAGGAAGGCGGTGGGTCGGGACCCGCCATGGGCCTGACGCTCATCGGCGCGGTGATTCAGTCCTACGTGCTGGCGCAACTGGTCAACATGACCGGGGCGACCGGGTTTGGCGAAGGTGCCATCCTGGGAATCTGGCTCCTGGTCGGCGTCGTGGCGACGACCAGCCTGGGCGTGTACGTCTTTGGCGGCCGCGGGCTACGCCTGTGGGCCTTCAACAACGCGTACAGCCTCGTTGGCATCATTCTCATGTCGGGCCTGCTCGCCGCCTGGTCGTAGCCGACGGAAGCCCGTTCGTGACGCATCGGCTGCGCTCGCTTCGCGATACGACGCTCTACTGCCTGGCCCTCGTGGGAACCGGCCTGGTCGCGCTCGTACCCGCAGGTCTCGTCGATGCTCTGGCCGCGCGGGCCGGCCGGCTGGTTTACCGTCGCGGGGGGGCCCGCGCCCC
>JAPPFO010000129.1:2637-6125 GCA_028875175.1 Chloroflexota bacterium
CCCCCCTGCCGGGCCGGCGGGGCCGGCGGCGGGGCCGGGCGGGGCCCGGGGGGGCTGGGGGCGGCGGGGGGGGCGGGCGCGGCCGGGCGGGGGGCGCGCCGCGCGCCCCCCCCCCCCGACCGGTTGCGCGCCAACCTGCGCGTCGTAGTTGGAACCGATGCGCCGGACTCGAAGATCGAAGCGCTGGCCGAGGGGGTATATGCCGCGTACGGGCAATACCTGGCCGAGTTTTTCACCATGCACTGGCCGGATCTCTGGGGGCGCCGACGCCGGCTGGTGGTTGACGAAACCACGCTTCGGGAGGCCAAGCGCCTGGGCAACGGCGTGGTGCTGTTTGGTATTCACGCCGGCAACTGGGATCTGGCCGCCTCGGAATGCGCCCGCCGCTACGGCGCCTTTCACAGCGCTGGCGAATCGGTGGAGCCGGCCTGGCTGGGCCTTCTGAGTAACCGCGTGCGCCGGGGCGCCGGCACACGCCTCTATGACCCAATGAACGCGGCCCGACCGTTGCTCCGTGCCCTGCGCAACGGCGACATCATTGGGCTGGTTGCCGATCGAGCGGTAGCTGGACCGGGTGTTGTTGTCGAACTCTGCGGTCGATCCGCCCGCCTGCCCGTTGGTCCCGTATGGCTGGCCCTGCGTAACGGCGCGCCGTTGCTCCCCACGGCCATCGAGCGCCAGCCTGACGGCACGGTCTTTGTCGAGTTCCTGGACGAGGTCGAGCTCTCGGATCTCAAGCCCAACGCCGAGGGCATCGCCGTCGGCGTCCAGCGCATGGCCGAGGCGCTGACGGTCCTGATCCGCCGTGCGTATCCAAGCTGGTTCGCGCTTCAGGAAGTCTGGCCGGACGAGGCGTAGCGAGCGGCAATCCGTAAGCCGCTGCTCAAGCGAGATAACCAGGACTAGCCCAGGCGCGGCGGCTTTAGGGTATGGTTGAAACATAGCTAGCCACCGCGCGCCGAAGAAAAACCAGTGCGCGCGAACATCGGAAACTGCGCGCCTATGGCCATGTTGAGCTTGCGTGCCTGATCCAGGGAGCATTCCCCATTACTAGTTTCATTGACCTCGGAGTTCGCCAAGACCTCGCCGACGACCTCGCCGACCAGTCCATAACCGATCCCACACCCATTCAAGCCGCCTGTATCCCCCTCTTGCTGGACGGACGTGACGTCGTGGGCCAGGCCCGCACCGGGTCGGGCAAGACGCTGGCCTACGTGCTGCCGCTGCTGGAGCGGATCGATGCCGGCAGCCCGAAGCAGCAGGCCCTGGTCCTGGGGCCCACCCGCGAGCTGGTGGAGCAGATCGCATCCGTGACCGAACCGCTGGCCGCCCGCCTGGGCATGCGGGTCGTCCGGATCCTGGGCGGCGTGAGCTACGGCCCGCAGCGCAAGGCGCTGGACGGCGGCGCGCAGATCGTGGTGGCCACGCCCGGCCGGGCGCTGGACCTGATCGAGAGCGGCAGCCTTCGCACCCAGTCCATCTCGGTGGTGGTGCTGGACGAGGCCGACCTGATGTTCGACATCGGCATGGCGCCGCAAGTGGAAGCCATCCTGCGCCATACGCCGGCGGACCGTCAGACCTCGTTGTTCTCGGCCACGGTGCCCGAGTGGGTGCGGCGTATTACCGAGCGACAGCTCAGCGATCCCAAGTGGGTCGAACTGGACACCGAGCCCGACGACCGGCCCGACATCGACCACGAAGTCTGGATCGTGCCGGAGGTGGAGCGCCTCGCCGCCGTGCAGCACATCCTGGACGAATCCCGCGGCACGCCCACGATCGTGTTTGGACGGACGCGGCACCAGGTGTCGCGGTTGGGCGCGCGGCTGAAGAGTACGGGGATACGGGTCGACTCGATCCAGGGGGCCATGGCGCAGAATGCGCGCAGCCGCGTGATCGAACGTTTGCGCAGCTCACGCATTGACGTGCTGGTAGCCACCAACGTGGCCGCGCGCGGGCTGGACATCGACGGCCTGGGACAGGTGATCAATTACGACGTGCCGGAAGACCCGAACCTCTTCACCCACCGCACCGGGCGCACGGGACGCATGGGCGGCCTGGGACGCTCGATCACGCTGGTCAGCGGCGCGGACCTGGGGGCGCTTAACGCCATTGAACGAGTTTTGGGCGGCAAGCTGGTGAGGCGCACCTGGCGAGACATTCACGGCGAGAACGGCGCAACCAACGGCCACACGCCGCGCGACCTGGCCGCCGCCGCGACGGTCGGTGCCGGTGGGCACAAGGTGCTGCCCGGCGAACGCCTGAGCGCCAATCGCCGCACGAGCCGGCCGCCGGCGGAACGCGAGCGAAGCCCATCGGCCAACGGCGAGTCGGACAGGCCGCGTCGTCGCAGCCGGCGCCGGCGCCGCGCACGGGTCACCGCCTCGCAGTAGACGAGGGCGCGCCGCATCCGGTCGCGGGCGCCGACGACCTACAATCCGGCCTCACCGCCAAGCCTGAGATTTCACTATGTCTGACACGCTTCGCGTCGGCCTGATTGCCGAGCCCGCCGGCTGGCACCTGGATGGCCTGATCAAGGTTTGCGCCGAACATCCCGAGGTCGGCGAAGTCGCGGTTGCCGACGTCACCGGCCAGGTGGCCGGCGTGTTTCGTCCCATCACCGGGTCCTCGCCCGATCCCTTCTGGCAGGCCCGCGAGCACGAGCCGGGCTCGGGCCCGCCGCCGGGCTGGACCAAGTACGGACGCGAGGTCGACACCGCGGCCATCCTGGGCGACAAGCTGACGGCCAGCTACACCGACCACCGCCGGCTGCTGGACGAATACAAGCCGGACGCCGTGCTGGTGACCATGGAACCGCGAAAGATGCCGCCGGTGCTGATCGACTGCCTGGAAGCCGGCGTGCACGTCTTCCACGAGAAGCCGGCCTGCGGGCGCATCGAGGACTACCGGCGGGTGGTCGAGGTGGCGAACCGCTCGGAGGCCCACCTCTGCGTGGCGTTCAACATGCGCGGCCTGGCGGCGGTGCGGGAAGCCCGCGCGGTGGTGCAGAGCGGCGCGCTGGGGCGGCTGTTCGGCATGCAGGTGCACTACGTGGCCGAGCATCCGCGCACCTGGCTGTGGGAAGAGCTGGCCGACGGCTGGATGTACGACCGCGACCGCGGCGGCGGGCATCTCATCTTCCTGGGCTGCCACTACCTGGACCTGATGCGCTACATCACCGGCGCCAACGTGCGCCAGGTGGCCGGCTTTGCCGACAACGTTGGCGGCGAGCCCATCAACGCCGAAGACGCCTACGCCGTCAGCCTGCGGTTCGACAACGGCATGGTCGGAACCTTCAGCGGCGGCTTCATGACCCCGTCGTCGCAGAAGCACGACGGCCTGCAGATCTGGGGCAGCCGCGGCTGGCTGCGCTTCGCGCCCGAGGCCGACGACGGCTTCGAGTGGTTCACCCGCGAAGGCACCGGCGTCACCGCGCCCCAGCGCCGGCTCAACTTCACCGACACAGGCGTGAGCGGCGGCTTCGACCAGTT
>JAPPFO010000163.1 GCA_028875175.1 Chloroflexota bacterium
AACCAGCCCAGTGCTGGGGTAGGGAGCGGGAACCGAACACATGCCCCCCATGAGTGCCGACGTCGTAGTGATCGGGGCCGGGGTATCCGGCCTGAGTTCGGCCTATTTCCTGGCCAGGGCGGGTCGGGATGTCGTGGTTGTCGACAAGGGGATCGTCGGGGGCGAGGCCTCCGGGCGAAACGGTGGAATGGTCAGCGAAAGGGTGGACGAGCCCCTGTTGATCCCGATGGCGGTGGAAGCCACGGAGCTATGGACGACGCTGGACGAGGAATTGGGCTATCCCACCGAGTTCACGCAGGAGGGCCGGCTGCAGGTCGCCGTGACGGAATTGGAGATGGGCGACCTGCTTGCGGAGCGGGACGTGGCATTGCGCCACGGTATCGACGTCGCGCTGGTTGAACCGTCGGAGATTAGGGACATGATTCCCGGAATTACCGAACGGACGTTGGGCGGGCTTTTCTTTCCTAACGGTGGCCACGCCAATACCCAACTCACGGTGCAGGCGTATGCCTGGGCGTTGCAAGACCTGGGAGGCAGGCTCTACCAGAATACGACGGTGACGGGCCTTCGGGTTATTGACGGCAGAGTCTCGGTGGTGGAGACGACCGCCGGCGACTTCGCGCCCGAAATCGTGATCGGCGCCGCCGGGCCACAGACCGGACTGCTGGCGGACCTGGCGGACGTTCACGTGCCCGTGGCGCCGGCGCGGGTTGAGATCCTGGCGACCGCCCCGGTGGAACAGCGCTTTCCAATCGCCCTTGTGGGGAACGGGCTCTACGGACACCAGGCCGTCCGGGGGAACCTGATTTTTGGGGGCGGGGCCCACGAGTGGGCGGACGTGGAACTGACTGCCAGTCCCGGCAAGCCCAACACGCCGCTCATCAGGAATATCGCCCGGCGGGTCGCTGAGCTGCTTCCGGGAATGGCAGACGTTCCGGTTATCCGAAGCTGGGCGGGCGTGGTGGAACAAGCGCCCGACTACCGGCCGATCATCGACATCCTGGACTGCCCGAGCAACTACGTGGTCGTCACGGCGTCAGCGCACGGCTTCGGAATCTCTCCGGCCACCGGCAAGGTCGTCAGCGAACTGGTGCTCCACGGCGAAGCCAGCATCGACATCAGCGGCCTGGGACTAAGTCGATTCGCGGACTACGGGCCCGACTGGCGGGAGCAGCGGGGCTGGACTCCGGCACCACTGCGGTTCTGACCTGGGCGCGGCCGGGTACAGCGCGCGACCTGACGGCGGAAACTGGTGGGCGCGAGGGGACTCGAACCTCTGACCTCCACGATGTCAACGTGGCGCTCTAACCAGCTGAGCTACGCGCCCAAGAGATTCGGACTTCAGACTGTAGGCGGCCCCCGCCCAGGATTCAACCCGCGAAGCCACGACAGGGCGCTGACGACGTTGCAGTCGCCGATGCCGTGCGAACAGGCAGAGCATTCAGGCGGTAGGCTGCGGCTGGACAAAGGCTGATTCGGCCGCGACGGACGCGGGAGGGAGCGCTGCCATGGCTCAAGCGCCGCCGGTCTACGCCGCCGCCGAACTGCGGCGCCGCCTGGATGCGCTCCCGCGCTTTGACCTGACCGAGCTGCCGACGCCGCTGCTTGAGTTACCCAATCTCACCCGGAAACTGGGCGGCCCGCGGCTGCTGATGAAGCGCGACGACCTGACCCAGCATGGGTTGGGCGGCAACAAGAACCGCAAGTTTCAGTTCGAGGTTGGCGCGGCGCTTGCGCAGGGCTGCGACGTGTTGCTGTGGGGCGGCGGGGTGATGCAGTCCAACCACGCCCGCCAGTGCGCGGCCGCCGCGCGGCGGGCCGGCCTAGATGTCGTGCTGGTGCTCAACGAGGGGCCGCACGGCGATGAACTGCAGGGCAATCGGCTCCTGCTGGACATCCTGGGCGCCGACGTGCGACCCACGGGTCGCGACGGGATGTTCGGCCACGAGGCCGACCTGGTGGCGACCGCGGATGAGTTGCGTGCGGCCGGTCGCAAGCCCTACGTGATCGACTACGGGCCGCTGACGTCGATCGGATACGTGGAGTGCGTACTGGAGATCCACGAGCAGTCGCAGGCACTGGGTGCCGACGTCACGCATCTGTACGTGGCCTCGGGCGGCGGCACGCAGGCCGGGCTGGAGCTTGGCAACCGCGCGCTGGGCGCCGGCTACGCCATTCGCGGCTTCAGCCCGCTGATCGTGGACGGCGGCCGCACCGCCCAACAGGCGGGGATGGCCAACGCCACCGCGGAACTCCTGGGGCTGGACTTACGCCTACGTGCCGAGGACATCTGGAACTCACAGGCCTTCGTCGGTCCGGCATATGCCGAAGCGACCCCGGAGGGACTGGATGCCATCCGACTGGTGGCCGAGACCGAAGGGATCTTTCTGGAACCGGTGTACACCGGCAAGGCGTTTGCCGCGTTGCTGGATGACATACGCAGCGGCGATCTCTCGGAAGGAGACACCGCCGTGTTTCTGCACACCGGCGGAACCCCGCTAATCTTTGCCTACGCCCGCGAGCTCGGTGAATCGTCGCAGCCGAATGGGTAGGCTGCGGCAGCGTGGGAGGGAGAGATCACATGCTTAGAGCCGTCAAGACTCGATCTGTCCGCCGCATGGCGGGCATGCTCGCCGCCGTTGCGCTCATTGTCGCCATCGCCGTTGCTTCGGGCTGCGGCCAGGAACGGAGCGGCACCTTCAAGCTCAACCCGAGTAAGGCTTCATCCGCCGGAATCGGCTTCTAGGGCCCGCCGTGACACTCGCGGCGCCGCGAGGCGACGCGCATAGCGCCAGGGTCGGTCCAGGCCGCCGGCCGGCAGCTGCGTGATGCTGGCCGAGACCAACGGCGTAGCCGATCCCGTGGCTCGCGTGGTTTATTTCTGGAGCGCCACGACGCTGAATTGGCGACGTGACGGGTCGAACCCCTACGCCGGCTTGCTGGCCCAGGCGCTGGCCGAGCACCGCGTACGCGTTGAAGTCAAGCGCTCGGGCAACCTCGGGTTCGTATGGAAGTTCCCTCGGCCCTACGACATCATCCACTTCAACTGGAACCCGACGTTCTACGAGCACCCCAACCCGATGCTGGCGGTGCTGCGGCTATTGGCCTTCGCGGCCATGCTGCTGGTGGCGCGGCTGCGCGGATTCCGCATCGTCTGGACGATGCACAACGTGGTGCCGCACGAGCAGATTCGCGCTTCGCACGGAGAAGTGGCACGACGGGTGGTCACCACGCTGGCCAACGCCGTGATCTGTCACTGCGAGTACGCGAAGTCGGTGCTGGGTCGGCGCTTTGGCCGGCGCTGGGGCGTGCACGTGATTCCGCACGGGTCGTTTGCCGACGCCTATCCGCGGGAAGCCACGCGGGCGGAGGCGCGGCGGGCCTTCGACATTCCGGACGACGCCTTCGTCTACGGGTTTTTCGGCAACATCCGGGCGTACAAGGGCGTTGAGCGGTTGATCGAAGAGTTCGGATCGCTGGAGGGCGACAACCTGCGCCTGCTGGTCGCCGGAGCGCTGCATCCCAACTATCACGGTCCGCTGCACTCGACTGAAATCGAAGACCCGCGCGTGGTCGCCCATCTGCGCCATATCGCCGACGAGGAAGTGCAACTGGTGATGGCCGCCGTTGACGTGTTGGTGCTGCCGTTCCTGGACACGCTGACGTCAGGCTCGGCGATACTGGCGCTGGGCCACGGTACCCCGCTCGTCCTGCCGCGCCGGGGCTGCCTGCCGGAGCTGGTCGGCGACGGTGCGGCTGCCGTGCTGTATGACCCCGACAATCCGGATGCGCTGCGCCAGGCGCTGCTCGACGCGCAGGCACTGGATCCCGAAGCGTCCGTTCGCGCGGCGGGCGATGTAGACGCGGGACTGAACTGGGCGGGCATCGCCCGCAAGACACTGGCCGCCTACGGCCTCGATGGGAGTTCGTCGTGACCGGATGGGAACTGGGACTGCCCGAGGGACCGTTGGAACGCGCGCTGGATCGGCTCGAGGCGCCGGCATTCGCCGCGGCGCTGCAGGAACTGCGCGACGAAGCCGAGGCGGCGCTAGCTAGCCCCCTGCGGCCCGTGGCCCGCAACGGCGGCTACTACCACTCGTATTTTTGCCCGGAACATGCGGCCGAGCTCATCTTCGAGGAGCACACCCCAACCCAGCACAAATGTCCGGTGTGCGGCCGCGTCTGGTCGGGCGAGCCCTTTGACGACTCCTGGCTCTGGACGGCCAATCGCCGGATGGCGCAACGCGCCTACCGGCTGGCGCTGCTATGGCGATTGGAAGGGAAGCGTGAGCACCTGGACGCGGCGCGCCAGATTCTCACCGAGTACGCCGCCATCTATCCCGACGTCCACAGCCCGCGCAACGATCCGAGCGTAGGCAAGATCACCTATTCCGCGCTCGACGAGTCGGTCTGGGCCATTCCCATTGCCTGGGCCTGCCACTGGATCTGGCCGGGCGTGGTTGACGACCGCGACCTGCTGCGTACCCGGCTGCTGGAACCGGCGGCCGCGCACATTGAGTCCCAGCGCACGCCGCGCATCCACAACTATGAAAACTGGCTTAACGCTGCGCTCGCCACCCTGGGTACGGCGCTCGGCGACGAAGCGCTGGTCCGGACCGTGATTGACGACACGTACGGCCTGACCGATCAGCTTGCGCGTGGCGTGCTGGATGACGGCCACTGGTACGAGGGCGCCTCCAGCTACCACTACTACACGCTGGGGGCGGTGCTCTATCTGGCGCAGGCGCGCGAGGGATTGCCGGGCGACCCGGTAGGCAATCCGACGATGCGGCGGATGTTCGAGGCGCCGCTGCGGATCGCCTATCCGGACGACTTCGTGCCGGCGATCAATGACTGCTGGTACCACTCGCGTGTCACGGACGAAGTGGGGCACGGCATCCCCAACGGCCCCGGCTTCTACGAAATCGCCGCGGGCACGTACGGAGCCCCCGAGTTCGAAGCGGTTCTGGCTCGTGCCTACCGCTCCATGCCGAGATCGAACGTGGAGTCGCTGCTCTACGGACCGGACGACGTATCGGACGCGGACGCGCCGCCGCTGGTCGAATCCAACGAGGCGGCCAGCGGTTTCGCGGTGCTGCGTCCGGATCTTCCGTCCGGCTCGCCGGGCGAACTGCTGCTGAAGTACGGGCCGCACGGCGGTGGGCATGGACACGCCGACAAGCTGGCGCTGAGCATTTACGGCGGCGGCCACCGTTGGGGCGCCGACCTGGGTACGCCGGGCTACGGGATCGCCATTAACGACTCGTGGTACCGGCACACGCTGAGTCACTCGACGATTCTGCTGGAGGGCGAAGCGCAGCCGCCGGCGACCGGCGAGGCTCGTCGCTACCGGCCGGTCGGCGGCAATGACTTTGGAATCGCCGATGCCCAGGTGCACTGGGAGCAGGGGCCGTATGCCGCGGTGTATGCGCGACGCGTGGTGCTGGCGCGCAGCGGCTACTTCATCGTGCTGACCCGCGTGGAAGCGCCGGTGGCCCGTCGCGCGCATGTGGTTTTTCACCACCAGGGCGAGATCACGGGATGGCCGGATGGCCGCGGCGGGCCGGCAGATCTGTACGACAACGACTCCTATGGCCACCTCAGCAACGCGCAGGCGTGGCCGGCCGAGCACGGGGTCACGGTTCGGTTGGACGTGCCGGTGGCCGGCAAGGCGTCAGAAACCCTCGCGGCCTCGTTCGCGCCGCTGGCAGGCGCGGGCCTGCTGACGGCGCGCTCGCCCGGCAATCCAGCCAGCGACCTGCGCAGCACGCTGGTCACCGAGGTTACGGCCGAGGCGTTTTGGAGCGCCGCCGCCTTCGTCTACGGAGCTGATGCGGAAGTTGAATGGCACTCAGCGTCCGCCGACGGGCCGGCAGGCCTGGTGGTGCGCTGCAGCGGGCGAGACGACTCCTGGTCCTTTACCCGGGACGGTGACGCGAGCTTTAGCTATCCCCTGGACGGCTGAAACTCCGGCGATTCCCTAATGCCCAGCGTGCGCGCGCGCCGGTAAAATCCGCCCACATCTGTTGACGCGCGCGTCGCGGTGGCTGTACGGTCCGCCACCGCTTTGGCGAGCGCTGTCTATTTG
>JAPPFO010000198.1 GCA_028875175.1 Chloroflexota bacterium
GTGCGGAAAACCCAGCAGCCGGTCAGGGGGCCCCCTTGCACCCGCTCAGAAAAAATTGGGGGAGAAATCCTGCGGTCGGTAGCGACCTGAGCGGACGCTCGGTGACGGACGATTGCGCGCCAGTGCCGGGGCGCGGAGTGGTCCAGCAACTCCCCCGTGTCCGCTTGGTCTCTTCGCCCCGGCGGTCGACCGCTTGTTGATGGGGGTGGGCCAGCGGCCTATGGTGTCAGGGGGGAGTTCGAGTGGGACACGGCCAAGAACCTTGCCTGTTTCGCGCGGCGTGGCTTCGACTTCGCCTATGCGCTCCGTGCCTTCCTCGATCCACTCCGAATCGTCATGCAGGACCGCCGACGCGACTACGGCGAGGACCGCTACCGCCTGCTCGGTACCATCGACGGGCGGACCTATGTGGTCGTCTACACGACGCGTGGGCCAGCCATCCGCATCATTTCGGCCCGCAAGGCCAACCCCAAGGAGGTTGCGGACTATGAACACAACTCGCGTCAGGATTGATCCCGACGATCCTTCCTCGCTGCCCGCGGGGCGGATCGACCCCGCGCGGGTGGATGCCACCACCGCGGTGGAGATTGCTGCACAGGAACGGGAGGACGACGGCGAGGCCATGCAAGACATGGCGCGTTACGCGCGCCGTGTGCGCCGCCGGCTCGGTCTCTCTCAGACCGAGTTGGCGCGGCGCACCGACGTGCCGATCGAGACGATCCGCAACTGGGAACAGGGGAAGCGCTGCCCCACCGGCGCAGCACGCGCCCTGTTGCGGATGCTCGACAAGGCTCCCGAGACCGCGCTCCGCGTCCTGACCTGAAGAAGGCGGCGGCCGACTGGCTTTCCGGTGCGCTCCCCCGGCGCGGGGTTCCGTCCGTCCCTCCAAACGCGGGATGGCCCCTCCGTCAGCCCGTGCGGTTGGCGGACCTCAATTCATAGTCCCGTCTGATTTCATCCTGAGCGAACCGTCCGGTCCCCCGGAGGCTAATCGGCTTCCTGGCACTCCACCAACGGCGCTCGGCAGGACGGGAAGCGGGTGGATACTAGCGGGTATGCTAACCTCAGCGGAGGCGTGATGACAGCGGAGCTGATAGCGATAATCGCTCTGAGCGGGCTGCTTACCCCGATCCTGCTGGCCATGAACGGGCGGATGAACGCGGTCGCCGATCATCTGCAAACGCTCGGCGAGCGGGTGGCCAAGGTCGAGGCGCTGCTTGCGGATGCATGCGAGCTACGACGATATAGCGCACGCGCGTAGGCGCTCGGGGCGTCACTGGCGGGGGGCACCGCCTTTCTCCTTTCAATGACCCAGGGTGCCTTGGTGCGCCCTGGTCGGACCACCCCATCCCCCCAGGAGAAGAGACATGGCAGCAGAAGAGATACCAGTCCCCGCCCATCTTGACATCGCACAGATCACAGCGGACCGACGCGCCCTTGAACGCTCCACCCGAGAGGTGACTGATCGCTACGACGAGCTGCTGAAAGAGTACCCGAACCAATGGATTGCCCTGCAGCACTCGCCCCCTACGATCGTAAGTGGCGAGACCGTTGCGGCGCTCTCCAAGGCAATCGAGGAGCACGCTCTGAACCGCAGCCACCTCGCCATCCATTTCATGGACCAGCAGCGGCGCGCCTGGATCCTCGCGCGCCAGTGCTGATAGAAGGCCAATCGCCTACTGAGCCGCGCGGAAGTCTGCTTCACCAACCCCTTCGGAGAGGTTGGGTGAGCGAAGGGTCGCAGCATCACTTCGGGCGGCGTACGCAGGAAGCCGACGCGCAGGGTACTTCGGAAAAAGGGACCGAAAGGGACCGGTCCGTGAACATTCTGTAGGCCGGGGTGCCGGGGGGGCAGCCCCCTGGCTGGGCACGTTGCCTGTCGTTGCATCGGCTCCGGCTGCAGGGCGCTAGCGCCGCGGGTCAGGTCCGGAGAACGGCACGTTAGGCGCGCCTGGGTTGCCTGGCCCGGGAGCCAGTGGGAGAACATCGCTTCCGGATGAACCCGGGTTTGAGGGCCGCCGGTGAACGGGTAGTGGAGGAGCGTGAGTGGTAGCCGCCGGACCACTCCCCCCTCCCTCTGTAGGAGTAGGGGTAGAGAGCACGGAAAACGCCGATTGGAGCCAGTATACGCCGTCGAATCGGGGGGGCGTGGGCGGTAGCCGTCGCTCTTATGGGCGGTAGCCGTCGCTCTTATGGGCGGTAGCCGTCGCTCGCTTGCGGAGGCAGCAGGCGACCATCCACGTGCACCACGCCGCCGGCCATGATTAGGCGTCCTACCGCATCCCAGCCGTCCTTAATGCGCTTGTCCCGGCGGGCTCTGCCGGTGCCTGGAGGGAAGGCGTAGAGGTCCGCCTCGCGGTCCGTGAACCGGTCGTACACTTTGGGATCGGTACGGTACAGCCATCGCTTCCGTTTGCCCCTGCCTACGGGATGCAACCGTTTGCCCTCCACGTGCCAGCGGTACGCCAAGTTAATCAGCAGGCGAGCGGCGGTGGCATCGGTACACATGAGCTTTAGCAGCAGCTCCCAAGCGACAGCCGGGCCGGTACCGTCACCAGGCGGCAGCCACACCGACACCGGCCAGGGTTCATCAAGCATCGCGGTTTCGTAGGCGCCTTCCGGGATGCCGTCCATGCGCACCACTGAGCGGGTCCAAATGCGGCCGTTCCACTCATAGGGCACATCGGCGGCCTCCGAGTGCAGGACTGATCGCACGCCATGCAGGACGTGCCAGTATTCACCGGGCCGCGTACGGCCGCTGTAGACCATCGACAGGAAGTGCCGGAGCGTCAGCGGGCCGCCATGGGGCGATTTAAGTATCACGGCCGGATCAGTTGGGTTTGTGACCTGGCGCGCGTGCAGCGGTACGTGGACAATGGCGGCCAGGAATGCTCGCAGCGCCGCTGGCAAGCCCTTGCCGCGCTTCTCTGCCTCTGCAAGCTGGAGCGTCCAGACGTTTGCCGGCAAAGTCGGTCCGCCCATTTCTGGATGCTCAAAGCCCAAGGTGAGTTGCCCGTGGGCGTCGCGATGCGCAGCACGGTTGAAGCGTGAGAGGTAGTAACTCGGCGCGCGTTCGTCCACCACGGCAACCGAGCGGGTCAGGATCACGGTGGGGAAGACGTCGGTGTCGACCGCGCGTATTGGCACCGGCAGCTTATCCTGCTGTTTCTGCCACGCGGACACCAAAACCTGCACAGCTCTGGTCGGCACGACTGATAGCGGTGCAGTCAGGCTCGCGGCGCCCTCCAGGTGGCCGATCAGGCCGTTCCGCGAAGTAGGTGGCGACGGCGGCACGGGACGCAGCGTCCCCCAGTTTACGGCCTCGATGCTGGCGCCGTCGCAGGTCCGTTCCCAACGCCAGCCTGCGCGGCCGAGCGCGTCGGATAGGCCGGCGTGCACCGCGTCCGGAAACTTCGGCAGCCAGTCGGCCAGGGATTCGGGCGTCGCTATGTGAGACTCTGGGCACGTCAGATCGGCCACGTCGCGTTTGCCGGCGGCGAACTGGGTTCGGTACCAATGGTACCGCGACTCGGCGGCGACTATCTTGGCGTCGGATAGGGCATTTTTGCGGTCGGAGATCAGGCGGTTGCGCAAGCTAGATCGGTTCTCGGAAATCATTCCGGAAGTTGACCTTCGCGCTCCGCCAGGGTCTGCCAAGGGCCGCCCGTAAAACCGACGATCTCACCGTGCGGGCTGCGCACCGGATCAACGGAAGCCAGGATGTGCGACGGGCCATAGTTGGCTTTGGCAACGGCCAGGACACGTGCGCCGGCCTCGGCGTCGGAGTCCCACGTCAGCGTCAGGGCGCCGCGGGCCGCGTCGGTCCAGTGCGTGCTACCGGCGACGTTTCCGGGGTCGAACGGGTCCGGCGGCCTGTTGTTGCGGCCGCGGGCGTCCTTGCGCGAGTGCGCCACAATCAGAACGCCGCACCGGGCAACCTCGGCGGCCTCGGCCAGCACTCCCATGAAGTCGCGCACCGGGGCTGCGCTGTTGGCGTCGCCCACGTAAGCGCTTAGTGCCGGGTCGATCACCACCAAGCGGGCGCCGATGCGCTTCACTTCGTCCCACAGTTCCGCCCAGCCAGGCAGCGGGCCCGGCCGGGCCGCGTACAGGTCGCCGGCAGCGGGACCGAATAGCGCCCGCCCGGCCATGTTCAGGATGTGCAGGCGTCGCAGTGCCGGGGCGTCACCAGTCGGCCACCACACAGCGGCCAGCTTGCGCAGGCGATCAGCCGACACGGACGGGGCATCTTCGTAGCCGGCGATCAGCACCGGGGCTCCGACACCTTCGAACAGTCCGCCATGCAACGGGCCGTAGGTGCCATCCGGGCGTGCAGCCATGCCGGCGGCAATCGACAGAGCAAGCGGAGTCTTGGCGATCCCACCTTCGCCGGCCAACACCAGGACGCCACCGATCGACAGCAGGGCGCCCTTGCGGCCAGCACAGTGCATTAGTCGCTCCGGGCGGTCGCCGGAAATCTCGGTCACCGGGACGGCGCGGCGGAGTTGATCGGCACCGGGTAGTAGCGCGCCCAACCGTCGGAAGTAGTCTAACCGTTCGGCTATCAGGTCCGCCGCGGACAGGTTGGCTATGCGCTCGCGCTCGGCGTCGTCGTTGAGGTCGAGCCAGCCGCGCAGGACTGCGCGTTGCAGGTGGGCCTCGAACACCCGAGCGGCGTAATAGTCGGCAGTGCCCACGCCAGGCGCCTTGTCTGTAACGTCGGCCAGGGCCGCAAAGCTCAAGCTGTGCGGGTCGCCGGCAGACTCGGCGTGCACGGCCTTGACTCGCTCGGGGCCGGCGGGCGGCGGCGGCTCGGTCGCCATGACACGGCGGGTCTGCGCCCATGTCGCCGCTCGGGCCGGGTCCCCGAACCATGACGGGGCTGTCGCCGCCAGGGTGGCGCGACACCGCTCGATATTGGGGTCCAGCAGCACCGCGGCCAGCAGCGCGCGCTCATGTTCGGCGGTCCGCGCCGAGGTCAGAGTTGGATCATCGGTCATGGAAGCGGAGCGCCTGCGCTACCGAGGCTTGGCAGTCGGCCACAGCCACAACCCGGCAAGTCAGCGTCAGTAGCCGCCACGCTCGCGTGAAGTCCTCGGTGGAGTAGCGGCTGCCGCCGTTTCGCGTCACTCATCTGCCGCCCTTTTTCCAGCGTGGACCAAAAGTGTAGCTCAGACCATCCAGCGGATCACTGCCCGACCTCTCGCAGCCGTAGCGCCATCTCGTTCTGGCCCTCGATCTTGGCCACCCGCTCGGCCAGCGCGCGCACCTCGCCGCTCAACATCCGCACATCCCCGCGTAGCGGCAGCAGGAACGATGCGAGCGCTACCAGCAGCGCAACGCCTACGCTGACTATCGCGACGGTCTCCTGCTTCACCGCGGCGCCTGTACCACACCCTGCGGTGCCCCGCCGGCGGCCGTTCGCTCCTGGTCCATGGCCTCGCTCACCTTGTCTAGGCCCTCGTCCAGCGCTGCGCGAGCAACCCGCGCCATAGTGACACCGCGCCCGGCGCGCCGGGCGAGCTCTCCGAGCCTGCGCCGCTGCGCAGGGGTAACGCAGATCGTCAGCCGCGTCAGCCGTTCATCATCGAATAAGCCCATGGTGATGATGGTACTGCATCACGGAGTGACGCTCAACACCGGCTGCCGGCGTGCGCGCGACTTCCGGTAATGCCCGGACTGTCGCCCTCGGGGGAAACCCCGTAGACGCGGGACTCCAGCTTGACGCCGCGGCGCCGGTCAAGGATCGTGACGCCCGTGAGTGCCGAGGCGATAGCCATAGTAGGTGTCGGGGTGGCCCTTTGGCCGTGCTGGTGCCGCTGATCCTGACCCTGCATGGCCGCGTAGTCGTCGAAGCTGGGCGAGCTGCGCCGCGAACTGCATGCTTTGGCGGAGCGTGTGGCGCGCATCGGCCCCTGGCGCCCAGCCAACCGGCGCGCCGGCGCCAACATCCAAGACGCCCCCGGAGGCCACCGCCGAGTGACGGCGGCAGTCATGGTACGGTAAGCCCTGATGGCGACAATTGGTAGGGGTCCAGACAGGCGTCTGATCGTGGCCTTGGACGTGCCGACGCTGGACAAGGCCCGC
>JAPPFO010000193.1 GCA_028875175.1 Chloroflexota bacterium
GGCGGCCCGCGCGCCATGCTGTTCCGCAACGGCACGCACGTCTGCGACACCATCAACTCGTTCTCGACCGGCAATCCCACCGCCGTCTACGCCGTGGCCGAAAAGGGCTTCGAGGACTACGGTCCGCGCTACGCCAGCGACGGCGGCCACGATCCCAACACCGACCCCGCCCTCAGCATCATGATCGAGTACGACAACGACGTGCGCGCCTTCTGGAACGCCTGCAAGACCATGCCCGGGCGCTACATCGGGCCGTTCGACATCTGGGGCGCCGAAGGCCGCATTCACCTCACGAACGACTACGCGGTGCTCTACGACGATCCCGAGGAAGGCCTGCGCGGCCGTGCCATCACGCCCACCCACTACAGCCAGGGACACATCGCCGGGCTTGTGACGGAGCTTGTCGGCCTGATCCGCCACGGCGGCAAGCCCAGTTGCGACGGACGTCAGGCGCGCCAGGCGCTGGAAGTCCTCCTGGCTGCGCTCCAATCGCAGGCCGGCGGCAACGTGCGAATCCAACTGCCGATTTCCGACGCTTGATCGAGCCTGGCTCCCTTGCAATGCGGAGACTCGCCACTCTCGGGAGGTGGTCGAACGCATGTATGACGTAGTCGTCGTCGGCGCGGGCGTTATGGGCAGCGCCACCGCCTATTGGCTCAGCCGGGCCGGCCGACGCGTGGCCCTGCTCGAACAGATCAGCCCCGCCCACGTACGGGCGTCATCCGCCGACGAGTCCCGCACCATCAGGTACCAGTACCGCGGCCAGGCGGCTTATACCCGGATGGTGGCCGGCGCCGTCGAGCTCTGGAAAGAGTTCGACCGCCAGTCGGGCACCGACTTCTACCGGGAAACCGGGACGCTCACCGTGCAGACCCAACCGGACTTCGAGCCTTTGCTCGACGGCTACCAGGGTCTGTGCGACCTGGGCTACATGCCGCGCTGGCTGGACGCCGACGATGTTCGCCAACAGTTTCCGCAGTTCACCAACGTGGACTCCGGCTACATCATGGAAGGCGTTGGCGGCTACATAGCTGCCGGACCCGCGACGCGCGCGCTGGCCGAGGCCGCTGCCGAACAGGGTGCAGATGTACTCACGGGCGCTGAAGTCGTCGAGTTCCGCGAGTCCGGCGGCCGCGTCACGTCCGTGGTGACACGCGATGGACGCGCGTTCGATGGCGACGTCATCGTCATCACGGCAGGCCCCTGGACCGCTCGCCTGCTCCCGAATCTCCCCGTCCGCGTGCAACCAACCGCCGCTCGCCTGCACTACTTGAAGCCCGAGGATCCGGCTGCCTACGAGTATCCGCGTCTCACGCCCTTTTCCGTCATGGACACGCAGTTCTACGGCTTCCCCGTGCATTGGCGCGGCTGCGTCAAGGTCGCCGACGACATGATCGGCGAGCCGTTCGATCCCGACCGCGACCGTGAGCACGAGGATCCCGTCGCCCTGGCCAAGCTACGCGACTTCCTGGGTCGCCACATGCCGGACCTTCGCGACGCCGAAGTCGTCTACAGCAAGACCTGCACCTACTCCATGACCCCGGACTCGGACTTCATCATCGACAGCGTGCCGAACCTCGACAACGCGCTGGTGGCAGCCGGATTCTCAGGCCACGGGTTCAAGTTCGGCATCCTGATCGGACAGATCATGGCCGACCTCGCCACCCGTGGCGCCACGTCCTGGAACTTGGGCCGCTTCCGCCTAAGTCGCGAGACGTCGGCGGTCAGCCAGCACTGGTAGACGACGCGCCGCTGGCGGTCAGTCGCGCCACACCTCGCCGAACAGCCGCAGCCAGTTTCCGCCCAGGATCTTGCGCGCGTCGTCTTCGCCGTAACCTCGCCGCAGCAGGCCGTCCGCCACGTTCACGAATTCCAACGGACCCGCAAACCCGTGCAAGTGGCGGTACGGTTGCGGCACGTCGCCGTACTTCAGAAACGGCTCGTGACCGTGCGACGAGCCGATCCAGGCGAACCACTCGCGACTCTGGCCCATGCAAAAGTCGGTACCGATGGCCACCTGGTCCGCGCCAACCATGTCCACCAGGTAATCGACCGCGTCCAGGTAGTCGTCCAGCGTCGAGTCGTATTGGTGGCGATGGTGGTTGGGAAACGCGTTCGCGCCCACGATGCCGCCCTTGGCGGTCAGCGCGCGAATCGCCTCGTCCGTCTTGTTTCGCGGATAGTCCGTCTGTGAGCGCGCGTTCGCGTGCGTGAACACCACCGGCTGCTCCGAGTGCTCGATGGTGTCAAGCACCGTGCGGTCGCCCACGTGCGAGAGGTCGATCAGGATCCCCAGCGTGTTCATCTCGCGGATCGCGGCCAGGCCAAGAACGCTCAGGCCTTCGTCCGTCCGCTCCCAGCAGCCATTCCCGAACAGGTTCCGCTCGTTGTATGTCAGCTGCACAATTCGCACGCCCAGGGCGTGAAATAGGCGGAAGCGCCGCACGTCGCTCTCCACCGGCGTCGCGTTCTGCCACCCCAGGATGATCCCGGTGCGTCCCTCCGCCTTGGCGGCCTGAATGTCGGCCACCGTGTGAATCGGCCTGATGTACTCGCTGTACTCCTCGAACCAGTGCAGCCAGGTCGTGATGTTGTCCAGGGTCTCCTGGAAGTTGTGCCAGATGGCCGACGTCGCGTTGCAGGCCGTGACCCCGCCGTCCCGCAGCTCACGAAAGATCTGTTCCGCGCCCCAGTTGCTGGTGTCGAGCCCGTCGATTACCACGGCCGACTCAAACAGGCGGCGAGCCGCCGCGCTGGGAACCACTTGCTCAGTCGTCATCGCCGCCTCCGCCCGTCCGGGCCTGGCGCTTCGTCCTGCGCCCGCGAGCATAACCGGCGCCTGAGCGGCCGTCGGCGCGCCCTGCTGTGCAGGGACAACGACACGGTTCTTCGGGCGCGCTCCGCCCACGAAGCACCTCGCCGTGGTCGCGTGACATCGCCCGCACACTTGGTCTTCAACCTTGACCCGGACCATACCTGCATCCCGTACTCACATAGACTTGATAGAGAGACACTCAAGTGATATAAAGGCTTCGGGCGAAGGTTTTGGGGGCGGTCTCCCAGCTAGGTCGGCGGACGAGGAGGTTCGCGGATATGACGTTTGACATAAACCGATTCACCGAGCGGTCGCAGCAGGCCATCAGCCAGGCCGCCAGCCTGGCCGCCGATCGCGGGCACGCCCAGGTTCGACCCGAGCACCTGCTGGCCGCCCTGTTGGCGGACGCCGATGGAATTGCCGCCACCACGCTGGAGCGCTCCGGGGCTTCACTCACGGATATTCGGTCAACGACCGAGCAGGCGCTGCAACGGATTCCCCGGGTCAGCGGCGACGCCGCGTCCCCGCAGCTGGCACAAGCGGCGCGCGACGTCCTGGTACGCAGCCATGACGAACTAGCGGCGTTCGGTGACGAGTACGTATCCACCGAGCACCTGCTGCTGGCCCTGCTGGAGCACGGGGACACGGCGTCTCGTCTGCTACGCGACGCGGGTATCACCCGCGAGTCCGTACTCGCGGCGCTACGCGAAGTGCGCGGCGCACAGCGAGTCACCTCGCAGTCGCCCGAGGCTTCGTTCGACGCCCTGGCCAAATACGCCGTCGACCTTACCGACCTGGCCGACCGCGGCAAGCTCGACCCGGTGATCGGGCGCGACGAAGAAATCCGCCGCGTCATCCAGATCTTGAGCCGCCGAACCAAGAACAACCCCGTGCTCCTCGGTGAGCCCGGCGTCGGTAAGACCGCCATCGTTGAAGGCCTCGCTCAGCGGATCGTGCGCGGCGACGTGCCCGAGGGACTCAAGAACAAGCGTGTGCTGGCGCTGGACTTCGGCGCGATGGTGGCCGGCGCCAAGTATCGGGGCGAGTTCGAGGAGCGTCTGAAGGCGGTCCTGCAGGAAATCACCGCTGCCGAGGGCGAGATCGTGCCCTTCATCGACGAACTGCACACCGTCGTCGGCGCCGGCGCGGCCGAAGGCGCTATGGACGCCGCCAATATGCTCAAGCCCATGCTGGCGCGCGGCGAGCTGCATGCCGTTGGCGCCACCACGCTCAACGAACACCGCAAGCACGTGGAGTCCGACGCCGCCCTCGAACGGCGCTTTCAGCCGGTCCTGGTCGACGAACCGTCGGTCGAGGACACCATCTCGATCCTGCGCGGTCTCCGGGACCGATACGAGACGCACCACCAGGTCCAGATTCGCGACAGCGCGCTGATTGCCGCCGCGTCCCTGGCGCATCGCTACATTGCCGACCGCCAGTTGCCCGACAAGGCCATCGACGCCGTCGACGAAGCCGCCAGCCGCCTGCGCATGGAGCTGACCTCGGCCCCGGCGGAGCTTGACGAACTCAACCGCAAGGTCGTGCAGCTCGAAATCGAGCGCGAGGGCCTGCGCAAGGAGTCGGACGACGCCTCCCGCGAGCGCCTGGCCTTGCTTGAAGCCGAACTGGCCACCCTCCAGGAAGATCAGCGCTCATTGCAGGCCTGCTGGGACCGTGAACTGGCGGCCGCCGACGGTATCGCCGACCTCAAGCGCCGCGTCGATGAATTGCAGACCGAGTTGGAACGAGCCACCCGCGAGATGGACCTCGAAACCGCGGCGCGCATTCGCTACGGCGAGCTTCGCGACGCACGGCAGGCTCTTTCGGACGCCGAGGACGCGATCAAGGGTGGCAACCGGCTGGTCCGGCAGGAGGTCGACGAAGAAGACATCGCCGATGTCGTGGCCCAGTGGACCGGCATCCCCGTGAACAAGCTGCTGGAAGGCGACGCGCGCAAGCTGCTGCAACTGGAAGAGCGGCTACACGCCCGCGTCGTGGGCCAGGACAACGCCGTGCACGCCGTATCGACCGCTGTGCGCCGCGCCCGCGCCGGTCTGCAGGATCCCAACCGGCCCTTGGGCTCGCTGCTGTTTCTGGGACCCACTGGCGTCGGCAAGACCGAACTGGCCCGCGCCCTCGCCGAGCAGCTCTTCGACGACGAACAGGCGCTCATCCGGCTGGACATGAGCGAATACATGGAGCGGCACGCCGTCAGCCGAATGATCGGCGCGCCGCCCGGCTACGTGGGCTACGACGAGGCCGGCCAGCTGACCGAAGCCGTGCGCCGCCACCTCTACAGCGTTGTGCTCTTCGATGAGGTCGAAAAGGCGCACCCCGATGTCCTCAACGCCCTCTTGCAAATCCTCGACGACGGACGCCTGACCGACGGCCACGGCCGCCTGGTCGACTTCCGCAACGTCGTGGTCATCCTCACCAGCAACATCGGCAGCGCCGCCATCGTGGACGCCCTGGCGGTGCGGCCCGAGGAGGCTGGCGCCCAGGCGCTCGCTGCCGCCCGCGCCCACTTTCGGCCGGAACTCCTCAACCGCCTGGACGACATCGTCGTCTTCCACGCGCTGACCCGCGTACAGCTACGCGAAATCGTCGGTCTGCGCGTCGCCGAGGTAAACCGCCGCCTGGCCGACCGGGCGATCGAACTCAGCTTGTCGGAGGAAGCCCTCGACCTCCTGGCCGAGCAGGGATACGACCCGTCCTACGGCGCGCGCCCCCTGCGCCGAGCTATCCAGCGGACGCTCCTGGACTCGCTGTCCGACCGCCTTCTCCAGGGCGAAATTTCGGAAGGATCCCGCGTGGCCGTCGGCGTGGACAACGGCGGCCTCAGCTTCCGGTCCGAGGAACCGCTGGCGGCCTAGTCGTGGCGAGGTCCGGTCCGGGTTGGGTCGTCGCCTGCTGGCGGCGCCCAGCCCTTTGTCGGGGCGCAAGGTCTCGGCAATACCGGAAAGTGACGTCGCCGAATCTGCTGCCGCTAGACGCATCCTTGTATGCTTCGTACCTGAACATGCGAGGTTGATTCCCACGCGAAGGTGAGCCCAAAAATGGCTGACGAGTGGCAGGAACTCCGAGTTTCCAACGACGCGCTTGACGATCCATCCGAACTGCGCGCCCGCATGGACACCGAGGGCTACGTCTTCCTCAAGGGCCTCTTCAATCCTGACGACATGCTCTCGCTGCGCCGAGCCATGGCCGCG
>JAPPFO010000222.1:0-3061 GCA_028875175.1 Chloroflexota bacterium
CTTTGCCGCGAAGTCGCAGAACTTGCACGTGAGGACGCAGATGTTGGTGGGATTGACGTGGACGTTGTAGGTGAAATAAACGCGGTCGCCGGAGACGCGGCGGGCCGCGGCATCGGCAATGCGGCCAAGACCGGTGAGGTCGCGGGTGGAGAGGCAGGTGAGACCGTCGTCTTCGGAGAGACGCTCGCCGCGCTGGGACTTGTCCCAGATGGGTTCGAGGGCGGGGTCGCGGAAGCGGATGGCGGGAGCGGCAGGGGCTTCAAGCATGGAGGGGCACGCGATCTACCTCGGCGGGACTGAAGCCCACGCTCTGGAGGAGTAGCTGGCGCAGGCTGGGGTAGGAGGCGTGCAGCGATCCGGCGTCGGGATCGTGCAGCCAGTGGACGGCGACTTCGTTGAGGGCTCCGAACCAGGCGGTGGCGATGAGGTGGGTGTCGCAGGGTGCAATGGCGCCGGTTTCGACGGCTCGGTCGAGCTCACGTTCGATCAGGTCGGCGAACTGGCGGCGGACGAAGATGAGGTCGTCGCTGAAGGCGCGGCCGGCGCCGGCGACCTCGATGAGCACGATGCGGGCGAGGGAACGGTGCCGGACGAAGACGTCGATGAGGCCGAGGAGGGCGGCGTCGAGGCGTTCGGCGGGCGAGTCCACGTCGTCCATCTTGCGCTGGATGGAGTTGACCAATTGGTTGGCCAACTCGCGGACGAGGGCTCGGAAGATGGCGGCTTTGCTGGGGAAGTGGAAGTAGGCGGCGCCCTTGGAGCGACCGGCGCGGTCGACGATGTCATCGACGGCGGCGCCGTGGTAGCCCTTCTCGCCGAAGACGTTGAGGGCGGCTTCCAGGAGGGCGCGACGGGTCGCGCCCTTGCGATCGGTGGAGGCTCGTCCGGGGAGGCGCAGGCTCAAGAGTGGCACCAAACCGACTGGTCAGTCGGTTTGTACCGAAGGCGCCCTTGCCTGTCAAGGGGGTCGCGGGGCTGGAAGCTAGACGCGGACCTTGGCGAAGCTGAGGCGGAGTTGCTGGAAGTTCTCGGCGGTGAGAGCCACGGTGGCCGGCATTTCGGCGTCCTTGGTTACGGGGACGGCCCAGGCGCCGAAGCGGTCTCCGATCATCAGGGCGCGGGTGGTCACCCAGACGGTGGGCACGGGCGCGTTGGAGGCGAGCATGGCGGCGGCAAGTCTTTCAGGCCCTGCCATGCCAGCCGAGAAGAGCAGCGACACGTGGGCTCCGGAAACCGTCTCGTAGCAGACATCCCAGAGGGTACGCATGAAGTTCTGCTCAACCATGCGGGTGGCGGCGGCGCGGTGGTCGCCGTCCGACGCGCCCTGACGCAAGATTTGAGCCTCGGCCGCCGAAATCATCACGTCGCGGGTTTGATCGAACTGGGGGCGGACGGCGTCCAAGCGTCGTTTGTAAGCCTCAAAGGGATCGTGGTTGAGAACTGTAATGAGCGTTGCGGGAATGGCGCGCGGGTCGATGGCCAGCAGGGTCGAGATGCGATAGACGGGACCCTGGGATGGGTCTGGTGCGGGGGCGGCTTCGGACTCCGGGGCCGCCGGGGCTTCCGGCGCAGCGGGCGCTTCGGGCGCCGCAGGTGGAGTTGCCGGCTCGGGCGCCGGCATGGGCATTGGGCCGAGCGGCTCGCCGCCGGGTCCGAGAAGCTGGGGGATCCCCTCGTTTTGGTCGTCTGTTGTCATTTGGGTCCGGTCTCGGTCAGAAGCCGCGGACGATCCAGCGGACCGCGAAGTACAGCGGCCAGAACATAAATACGATGATGAGGACCAGCGACCAGGACGGGAAGGGAAACCCGTCGACGACATCCAGGGCGAAGAAAAAAGCCGAGATGACGAGCCAGCTGATCGTGGAGCTACGAATCCGCCCCCAGAGGCCCAGGGTCATCATGGAGCTCGAGTCCTTGTTGCGGTGGCAGGGTGGCCGTTTCGCTCAATCTGCCGCAGATACGCCGCTGGCGCAACGTTGCGCGCCGTTTCGCTGCCAGCGGATTACGCCCCCAACCAGGGTAAGGCGCGGGCGAAGGCGTGAATCGAGCAAGACCAGATCGGCCGCAGCGCCGGTCTTGAGACCGCCCGGATCGAGCCCGATCGAAGCTCGCGGGGCTTCGGAGGCCATGTAGAGCGCGAACGCGGGGGCAACGTCGAGCCACGCGACCGCTCGGCGCACGGCTGCGTCCAGGGTGAGCGTGCTGCCGGCCAGGCGACCGGTCGCCAGGCGGATGGAATCCCCGTCCACGCGCAGCCGGCAGCCAGCCCATGTGTAGTCGCCGGGCGGGCGGGCGGCCGGGGGGACGCCGTCGGAGACGAGCACGATGTTTCCGCCTGTGCGGGTGGCGGCGAGGATGCGGGCGGGCGCCCGGGCGACGTGGAGGCCGTCCAGGATGAGTTCGGCGTCGATGTCACCACGGTCGAGCAGGGCGCCGACGACGCCGGGGGCGCGATGGTGAAAGCCGGGCATGGCGTTGTAGGCGTGGGTGACACGGGGGACGCCCGCATCAAAGGCGGCCAATGCCTGGTCGTGAGTGGCGTTGGTGTGGCCGAGGCTGAGGGTGACACCGTCGGCGCTCAGCTCGTCGATCTGGGCAGGCGTGAGGCGTTCGGCGGCGACCGTCATCAGGCGGATGGGGGAGACGGCAGTAGCCAGCATGTCGTGCCAGAGTGCACGGTCGTAGTCGCGGAAGGCATCCGGCGGGAACATGCCGGGCTGGTCGGGGGATAGGAAAGGGCCTTCGGCATGGATTCCCAGCACGCGAGCGCCGCGAGGATCACCGCAGGTGGCGGACAAAGCCGCAAGGAGTCTGTCTGGGGGCGCGGCCACGACGGTGGGCAGGAAGCCGGTGACGCCCTGGGCAAGGAGATTCAGCGAGAGCGGGGCGACATCGCCGGGACGCATCACGTCGAAGCCGCGACGGCCGTGGACGTGGGTGTCGACGAAGCCCTGCGCGAGGATGCCGGGACCGTCGACGACGATCGCGCCAGGCGGCGATTCGATCGGCGTGGGGCTTACCGTGTTTTTCTATCCACTCGCCACTAGCACGTGGCGGCGGC
>JAPPFO010000222.1:3071-6010 GCA_028875175.1 Chloroflexota bacterium
GATCACCACAGGCCAGATCGACTTGCCGAAAATGCACGGGCGCAGACATGCAGGGATGTTGGGCGCAGCAGGGTGCGTGCGCAACCCAGGCAGTGCGACATCCGGCTCGATAGGAGTATCCTTAGCGTTACCCCTTTCGATCAGAACGGCCATTTGGGACCGGGAGCGTTACTGGCGTGCCGCTGATTCCCCTGCGCGCGTTGCTGGACCACGCCGCCGAAAACGACTACGGCGTGGCGGCCTTCAACGTGAACAACATGGAGCAGGTGCAGGCCGTGATGGCGGCGGCGAGCCGGACGGATTCGCCGGTGATCATCCAGGCCAGCCGGGGCGCGCGGACGTATGCGAACGAGGCGTACCTGCGGCACCTGATTTTGGCAGCGCTGGAGCTCAACCCGCTGATTCCGGTGGTCATGCACCAGGACCACGGCAACAGCCCGGAAACCTGCCTGAGCGCGATGGACCAGGGGTACACCAGCGTGATGATGGACGGGTCGCTGCTGGAAGACGGCTCAACGCCGTCCGACTACGACTACAACGTGGACGTGACCCGCGAGGTCGTTGAACTAGCCCATGAGCGGGGCGTGAGCGTGGAGGGCGAGCTGGGCGTGCTGGGCAGCCTGGAGACCGGAATGGGCGATCAGGAGGACGGACACGGCGCGGAAGGCGTGCTGGATCGGGAACAGCTGATTACCGATCCGGAGCAGGCCGAGGATTTTGTGGCTCGTACGGGCGTGGATGCACTGGCGGTGGCGATCGGTACGAGCCACGGCGCCTATAAGTTCAGCCACAAACCGGACTCCGGCGTGCTGGTGATGGACTGCATCCGGGAGATTCATCGGCGGTTGCCGAACACGCACATCGTCATGCACGGAAGTTCATCCGTTCCGCAACGACTGCAGGACATCTTCAACGCGTTCGGCGGCGAAATGCGGCAGACCTGGGGCGTGCCGGTGGAAGAGATCCAGGAAGGGATCCGGCACGGGGTGCGCAAGATCAACGTGGACACGGACAATCGGCTGGCGATGACCGGCGCGGTTCGGCGGGTGCTGACCGAGCAGCGCGGCGAGTTCGACCCGCGGCAGTACCTGACGCCGGCGCGCGAGGCGATGGCGGACGTCTGCGCGGCGCGGATGGAAGCCTTCGGGATGGTGGGCCAGGCGGGCGGCGTGCCGGTGGTATCGCTGGACGAGATGGCGCACCGCTACGCGGCAAGGCAGCCCGTCGGCAGCGCCCGCTAGTCCAGCGTCGGCGGGCGTCTAGACCAGCGAGGCCACCAGGTCGCCGACTTCGGCGGTGCCCATGCCCATGCGGCCGGCGCTCATGGACTTGATCTTGCCGCTCTGAAGGGCGCTGACCAGGGCGCCCTCGACGCGTGCGGAGGCGGCAGACTCACCCAGGTGGTCCAGGAGCATGTGCATGGCGTTGATGGCGGCCAGCGGGTTGATGACGCCCTGGCCGGTGTACTTGGGGGCGGAGCCGCCGATGGGCTCGAACATCGACACGCCTTCGGGGTTGATGTTGCCGCCGGCGGCGATGCCGAGGCCGCCGGAGATGATGGCGCCGATGTCAGTGATGATGTCACCGAAGAGGTTTTCGGTCACCACCACGTCAAACCACTCGGGGTTCTTGACGAACCACATGGCGGCGGCATCGACGTGGGCGTACTCGCGGGTGACGTCGGGGTAGTCCTGGTCGCCAATCTCGTTGAAGGCGCGCCACCAGGTGCCGCCGACGTTGGTGAGCACGTTGGTCTTGGCCACGAGGTGCAACTGCTTGCGCTCGTTGCGGCGGCGGGTGAGCTCGAAGGCGTAGCGGACGGCGCGGGCGGCGCCGCGCCAGGTGGTGCAGTGAATCTGGGTGGATACCTCGTGGTCGGTTCCCTCGTATTGCACGCCGCCCATGCCGGTGTACATGCCCTCGGTATTTTCGCGGACGACCACGAAGTCGATTTCGTCCGGGCCCTTGTCCTTGAGAGGAGTTTCGACGTTGGGATAGAGCTTGACTGGACGAAGGTTGATGTACTGGTCCAACTCGAAGCGGGCCTTGAGGAGGATGCCCTTCTCGAGGATGCCGGGCGCGACGTCCGGGTGGCCGATGGCGCCAAGGAAGATGCCGTCGAAGCCGCGCAGGTCTTCGAGGGCGGAGTCGGGCAGGGTCTCGCCGGTGCGGAGGTAGCGTTCGCCTCCGAAGTCCAGTTCGGTGAGGTCGTAGGCGAAGCCTTCGGCAGCCGCGGCGGCCTGCAGGACCTTGAGAGCTTCAGCGGTGACTTCGGGTCCGGTTCCGTCGCCGGCGATAACAGCTATGCGATGCACGGGGCGCCCTGGCCGATTGCGGCCACGTAGAGGTAGGCGGGCGAGGATACCGGAGACCAGGGCCGCGTTGGGACTCTAGACTCACCGAATGTCGAAGATTCTGACCGCGCCCGATGTGTCCGTGCGGCGGGTGACGCATCCGCCGGGTGACCATTTCTTCGGGTACTACGAGAAGACACCGTGGTCGCCGTTCGGCTCGAGGCTCCTGGGGATGCGAGCGGGATTCAGAGACCGGCAGCCGACGCCCGACGATGAGCTCGAGCTTAGCCTTGTCGATCCGGAGGGTATGGCGCCGTCTAAGCCGTTCGCGACTACGACGGCGTGGTGCTGGCAGCAGGGGACGATGCTGCAGTGGGTGCCGGGGACGACCGACGGTGTGGTCTACAACCGGCGGCGGGCGGGGCAATTTGTCGGTGTCGTGCATGAGGTGGCGACCGGGGAGCAGCGAGAGCTGGAGCGGGCCGTGTATGCGGTGGACCCGGTGGGGCGGTACGCGATCGGGCTGAACTTTGCACGGCTGGCGACGCAGCGGCCGGGGTATGGCTACGAGGGCGTGGCGGATCCGTGGGCGGACGACGCGGCGCCGGAAGAGGACGGGGTGTGGCGGATCGACCTGGATAGTGG
>JAPPFO010000125.1 GCA_028875175.1 Chloroflexota bacterium
CGGGATTGAGGGTGCCTAGCCAGAGGTGGCGGCCGTCAAAGAAGTTGTTGTCGTCATTCCAGGCCCAGGTGGCCAGGCCGTCCAGGTCGCCGGTGCGGCTGACTTCCTCCGTCAGGATGTCAATGGCGGTGACATGAGGGGAGCTGTTGCTGAATACCAGGATTTCGCCGGCGTCGCCGACTGGGGCCTCGGCGACCTCACCCGCCGTGCCGCCGGGCGCACTCTCCGGGCCACCCTCGCCGCAAGCGGCAGCCAGGATTGCCACCCCCAGGCCACCCATGCCGGCCAGCAGTCGTCGTCGCGGGAGTTGTCGGGTGTTCATCGTCCTCGTCCTTTCCCAGCCGGGGAACCCTCCGTCTGCTAACAACCCAGCCCGGCTGTTTTGGGTCTAACGCTTGCTACCCAGGTTCTGCGTGGCGCAATACGCCGACGTATGTCTGCAGGCTTCAGGCCTTTCCTGATCGTCACGCAGGCGGCCGCCGACGGAGGTCATGCGCAGGAACATGCCCACCGGCGGGGAGTCCAGCGCGATCGTGTTCTCCTTGGTCGAGGTGATGGTGAATCTATTGGCCTCCCAGTCCTGCTGATACACCACGGCCACGGCCTGATCGTCCGTCAGCATGGCGTAGATGCGCGTGAAGTCGGGGCGCACGGCCACCATCTGCGGGTTGAGGCCGACGCGGATATGGGCCAGGGCGCGGAGGTCGGCGGTGTCCACGACCTGGACGAAGTTGTCGTCGGCGTGGCCGGTGTACGCATAGCTGCCGTCGTAGGTAAAGGTGCCCAGGATGGGCGCGGTGCCGGTCTGGAATCGCTTGACGAGTTCCAGGGCCGAGGCCTCGTACACGGCCACGGTGTGCTTGCCGGACTCCTGCACCCAGATGGAGCCGTCGGGCGAGGCGGTGAGCCGGGTCGGATGCCCGCCCTTCTTGGACTCGGCGGTGGCGAGCACGGCGCCGCTGCTCGGATCGAGGCTGACGACGCGGTCGCCTTCCCAGGTGGGATAGACGAAGCGTTCGACGCCTTCCGCGTCAATGCTGAGGTCGGCGTCGGCCAGCACGCCGCCATGGAGCGGCACGTCGCTGAAGGTGTTGGTGACCTCCTGCGTGGCGGTGTCGACGGTCAGGACTTCACCGGCGGCCATCTTGCTCACGAGCAGGGAACCGTCCTGGCGGGCCTTGCCGAGGAAGACGCCCTCGGCCTCGCTGCCAAGGGGGATGCGGTTGCTAATGGCGAGCGAGTCAACGTCCAGGGTCACGAGTTCGGCCGTGCCGGCGGCGGGATTGAGGGTGCCCAGCCAGAGGTGGCGGCCGTCAAAGAAGTTGTTGTCGTCGTTCCAGGCCCAGGTGGCCAGGCCGTCCAGGTCGCCGGTGCGGCTGACTTCCTCGGTCAGGATGTCGATGGCGGTGACGTGCGGCGAGCTATTGCTGAAGACCAGGATCTCGCCGGCGTCACCGACAAAGGCGGCCTCGCCAGTCCCGTCGCCGCTGGGTGCGCTCTCCGGGCCGCCTTCGCCGCAGGCGGCGGCCAGCATCGCCACGCCCAGGCCGCCCATACCCGCCAGCAGGCGTCGTCGCGGTAGTCGGGGGATGTTCATCGCCTCCGTCCTTTCAAAGCCAATTAACCGCTCGTCGCCCGGCAGCGTAGCCCGGCCAACGGCGAGCTAGCGTTTGGTGCCCAGGTTCTGTGTCCCACAGGCATACGAAATCCTGCAGGCTTCAGCCCGCTCTGCCGAGTCGCGCAAGCGACCACCGACTGACGTCATCCGCAGGAACATGCCCACCGGCGGCGCCTCCAGCGCGATTGAATTCTCTTTCGTGGAGGTGATCGTGGAACTGTTGACTTCCCAGTCCTGCTGATAGACCACGGCCACGGCTTGGTCATCGGTCAGCATCGCGTAGATGCGGCTGAAGTCGGGGCGCACGGCCACCATCTGCGGAGTCTGGCCGACCCGGATGTGGGCCAGGGCGCGGAGGTTGGCGGTGTCCACGACCTGGACGAAGTTGTCGTCGGCGTGCCCTGTGTAGGCGTAGCTGCCGTCGTAGGTGAAGGTGCCGAGAATGGGCTGCGTACCGGTCTGGAAGCGCTTCACCAGTTCCAGCGCCGAGGGCTCGTACACGGCCACGGTGTGCTTGCCGGCCTCCTGCACCCAGATAGAGCCGTCGGGTGACGTCGTGAGCCTCGTCGGATGTCCGCCCGCCTTGGACTCGGCGGTGGCCAGCACCGACCCGCTGGAGGGATCCAGGGCGACAACGCGGTCGCCTTCGCCGGTGGGATAGACAAAGCGTTCAACGCCTTCGGCGTCGATGCTCAGGTCAGCGTCGGCCAGCACGCCGCCGTGCAGGGGCACGTCGCTGAACGAGTTGGTGACCTCGTGGGTCGAGGTGTTGACGGTCAGCACTTCGCCGGCGGCCATCTTGCTGACCAGCAGGGTGCCGTCCTGGCGGGCCTTGCCCAGGAACACGCCCTCGGCCTCGCTGCCCAGCGGAATACGGTTACTGATGGTGAGGGCGTCGACGTCCAGGGTGATGAGTTCGGCGGTCCCGGCGGCGGGATTGAGGGTGCCTAGCCAGAGGTGGCGGCCGTCAAAGAAGTTGTTGTCGTCGTTCCAGGCCCAGGTGGACAGTCCGTCAACGTCGCCGGTGCGGCTGACTTCCTCGGTCAGGATGTCGATAGCGGTCACGTGCGGCGAGCTGTTGCTGAAGACCAGGATCTCGCCCGCGTCACCCACTTCGGCGGCGACTTCACCTGCGGCGTCGCCGCGGGGCGCGCTCTCAGGGCCGCCTTCGCCGCAGGCGGCCGCGAGCATCGCCACGCCTAGGCCGCCCATGCCGGCCAGCAGTCGTCGTCGTGGAAGCTGCCGGGTGTTCATCGCTTCTGTCCTTTCGCGGCCGGGCCGCCGTCCGTCCCGAAGCGCGGCAGGCTGCTCACGCTCGCGTTCTCAGCCCGCGGACCCAATCCACCAACATCGCGCGCCTCGCGATGGCGAATAGTCTATGGATTCAACCGGCTTCACGCTGCCCGCAGCGCGAAATCCAAGTTTGCAGAAGTATACCCCCGAATTCTGCGGCAACCCATGCCCTTAAAGTCGACTCTTCTCGGCGAGTCGTGACTGACTGGCGCGGATCATCCCCTGTTGGGCTGGCCTGTCGGCGCGCTGCGCGGCAGAATCCCGGCATCCGCGCGGCCATCGAGCCGCAGTGATTGAGGCAGCCGCTCCATGAGTGAACAACTGCGAGTCGCGGTTATCGCCGAGCCCACCGCCTGGCACCTGGGCGCACTGGTCGACGCGCTCCACAACGACGAGGTCGGCGACGTCGCGGTTGGCGATGTGACCGGCGGGACGTTCGACGAGGTCCGCCAGGGCGGCGCCGGAAAGGTCTCCGCCACGTATACCGACCTGGACGAGCTGTACCGCGACTTCCACCCGCAAGTGGCGCTCATCACGATGGAGCCGTGGCGCATGCCGCCCGTCATCACCCAGGCCCTGGAAGCGGGCGTCCACGTCTTCCACGAAAAACCTGGCTACGTGAACATCGACGACTACCGCGCGATCTATCGAATGGCCAGGAGCCGCAGCCTGCACCTCGGTATTGCCTACATCTCACGTGCCTATCCCATCGTCCAGGAAGCGCGACGCCTGGTCGCCGAGGGTTTTCTCGGCGACCTGCTGTCATTCCAGGCCTGGTTCGTCGCCGACCAGGAGCGCACCATTCAGAATCCCGCGGCCCGCGAGCAATACGACGTCGCCGCCGGCGGCTGGTTCTTCTCCAAGGAGTTGGGCGGCGGCGGGCACCTGACGATTCTCGGATGCCACTACCTTGACTTGCTTCGGCATATTGCCGGGTCCGACTTCAAGTCGGTCAGCGCCTTCTGCCGCAACGTCGGCGGCGAGGCGATCACGGTCGAGGACGCCGCGGTGGTGAACCTGGAGTTCCAAAACGGCATGGTCGGCAACCTCAACTCCGGCTACTACACCAGCAGCGCCGAATACGGCTCGTCCCGGCATAACGGCCTCATCATCTGGGGACGCGACGGCTGGCTGAAGTTCAACCCGAATGGCGAGTCCAACCGCGAACCGATGCAGTGGGCCTCCTACAGCGGTTCCCAGGCCAGTGCGCCGCTCAAGTCCTGGACCTTCGACAGCGCCGGCGCCCTCAACAATCCATACCGGGTCTTGACCGGGGACTTCTTCCGCGCCTGCCTGGGTCTGGGACCGCCGCCCATCGAGCCGGAAGCCGGCATGTGGGTCAACGAAGTCACCACCGCCGCCTACGCCTCCTCCGATTCAGGTCAGATGCTTTCAGTCTCGATCCCGGAGGTATAGGCCGAGCAGGCAGGTGCTCGTGATCCCAGCCCCGGCGCGGCTCACCGAGGCTCAATCGGGGCCAACGCTATGAGCGCGGCCCCGCTGCGAGTCATTTCGGTTGGATTGGGCATTCGCGCGCGTCAACACCTGAGCGCCCAGATGGCGCTGCCGGATTGGTTCAAGCCCGTTGGGCTCGTCGATATCGTTCCGGAGGCGTTCAAAGGCGCGCTCGAAATCACCGGCCTGCCAGAGTCGGCCTGCTTCGAGAGCCTGACCGAGGCCATGGCGGCCGCGCCATGCGATGCCGTCGGAGTCTTCACCCCCGGCCACTTGCACACGTCGTATATGGAAGAGGCCATCGCCGCCGGCAAGCACGTGATCGTGGAGAAACCGTTTACCTGCGATCTGGCGGAGGCCGAACGCGTCGTCGCCGCTGCCCAGGCCAACGACGTGCGCGTGGTCGTCACCCAGAACGACCGCCTCTTCCACCCCTACCCGCTGCTGCGCGAGATGATCGCCGACCGTCGCTACGGCGAGCTCGGCGCCGTCACGATGGTCCACCACAACGCCCGCGGGCGTCCCTTCGAGAACGGCTACCCGCCGATGCACCTGTGGCACCAGGCCTCGCATCAGGTCGACACGCTGCTGTCGCTGGTGCAACGCCCGCCGCGCTGCGTCTGGGGCGTCAACGCCACCCCCGCCAACAGCAACTGGACGGCCGAGCCCCACGTCTGCGCCATCATCACCTTCGACGGGCCAGTGATCGTCAGTTACACGGCCACCTCCGACGCCCAGGCCTACGAGATGTACCTGCGCCTGGAGTTTTCGGAGGCCGCCGTCACCTTGCACGGCCTCACCATGAACTCCACGGACTTTGACCTCAAGATCACCCCGCGACAGCCGCTGGAGCGCTATCCGCACTCGGAACTCTTTCCCATCGGCAAGGCCGAGCGCGGCGGCCGCTGGGCCGACATCGAACAGGACATCTGGAACGGCGTCTGGTCCCACGTCATGGAGGGCCGGGACAACGCCTGTTCCGGGCGCAACAACCTCATGACGATTGGCGTCCTGGACGCCATCATCCGCTCGAGCACCGAGCGAATCGCGGTGGAGTTGTAAGCCGGGGCTACGGCCACAGCAGGGGAGGAATCCGATGGGCAGCACGCTGAGAGCCGGCGTCGTCGGCCTGACCGGGATCGGCGCCCGTCCGCCGATTCCAGCCTCCAAGCACGGCTGGGGCATCACGATGCCGCATTCGCACGCCTCGGCCTACCACTTCGTTGAGGACACCGAGCTGGTCGCCGTGTGCGACCTGCGGCAGGAGGCAATTGACGAATTCGATGCCGGTTGGCGCTCACACCCGGTGGAGGTCAATTCGTACCTCGACTACCGCGAAATGCTTCATCGGGAAGACCTGGACCTGATTAGTGTCGTCACCAGCGACCATGTGCACGCCCAGATCGTGATCGACGCCGCCGAAGCGGGAGTCAAGGGCATCGTCTGCGAAAAGCCCATCGCCACCACCCTGGACGACGCCGACCGCATGATCGAAACCGTGGACAAGGCCGGCATTCCCATGCTGGTGGATCACACCTATCGCTGGTGGTTCCCGTGGGCCGACGTCGGCAAGTTGATCGACGACGGCGCCATCGGCGACGTCGTCCGCATCATGTGCAACCAGGGCGGCCCGCGCGCCATG
>JAPPFO010000308.1:0-2335 GCA_028875175.1 Chloroflexota bacterium
GACGTCGGCTGGGAGTCCGACTTCCAACTCACCATCCCGCCCAACCTGCCCAGCGGCGTCTACGCGGCCCGCCTCCGCGCCGGCGACGACGAGGACTACCTGCCCTTCTGCGTCCGCCCGCCCCACGGCACCGCCACCTCGCGCATCGCCGTGCTCATGCCCACCCTCACCTACGTCGTCTACGCCAACTTCCGCGACATCGACGGCGCCTTCGTTGACCACGAGCGCGTCCCCAACGCCGACCCATCACTGCACGAGTCGGTGTTCGCCTACATCCGCGCCAACGGCCTCCCCGGCCTGTACGAGCGCCACTCCGACGGATCTGGCACCACCCACGTCTCCCATCTGCGCCCCATCCTCAACATGCGACCCAAGTTCCGCTACCGCGTGTGGGCCGCCCCCGCTCGCTTCCCGGCCGACCTCTATCTACTCGATTGGCTCGAAGCCAGCGGCCACCAGTTCGACGTCATCACCGACCACGACTTGCACGCCGAAGGCTCCGACCTGCTGGCGTCCTACAACGTCATCCTCACCGGCTCCCATCCCGAGTACTGGACCACCGAAATGCTCGCCGGCATGCGCTCATATTTGGAGCAGGGCGGCCGACTGATGTACCTGGGCGGCAACGGCTTCTTCGGCGTCACCACCATCGACGCAGAGCGCCCGCACATCGCCGAGGTCCGCCGCTGGGGCACCAGCTGGCCATTCGAGATGCCGCCCGCCGAGCGCATCCACAGCACCACCGGCGAGCCAGGCGGCATCTGGCGCAACCGCGGCGTCGCCCCCAATGGCCTCATTGGCGTCGGCTCCTGCGCCGCCGGCTTCGACCGCGGCTCGCACTACGTCCGTCAGCCCGACAGCTTCGATCCCCGCGCCGCCTTCATCTTCGAGGGCATCGGCGACGATGAACCGATCGGCGACGTTCCCTCCCTCGTCGTCCGCCATGGCGCGGCCGGCTACGAGATGGACCGCCTGGACTTCAGCCTCGGCACTCCGCCCCACGCCCTGCTGCTGGCCTCATCCGTCGGCCACTCCGAGCGCTACACCGCCTTCAACGACGAGCGCCTGGACTTCACCCAGGGCAAGGACGGCATGCTGCCCGACTCACCGCCCCCAGCTGATGGGCCTCACGCGTTCGTCCGCGCCGACCTGGTCTACTTCGAAACCCCCAACGGCGGCGGCGTTTTCTCCGTCGGCTCCATCGCCTGGCGCGGCTGCCTCTCCCACAACAATTACGACAACACAGTCTCCCGGGTCACCGGCAACGTCCTCCGCCGCTTCGCCTCCGACCAATGACCCCGCCACCTCTCTACAACGGCATCCACCCCCCTGCCGAGTGGCCACCCCGAACCATCCGGCCCGGCGGCGACCCACTGCCGGTGCCCTATCTCGCCAATCCGCCGCGCGTCATTCCTATCGACGTAGGTCGGCAGCTCTTCGTCGACGACTTCCTGATCGAACACACCACCCTGCGCCGCGTCTACCACGCCGCCAAAGTCCACGAAGCCGCGCCGGTCCTATCGCCCGAAACCGACCTCGAACTCAACCAGGGCCACTGCCCGGTCGCCGCGCCGTTCAACGACGGTGCCTGGTACGACCCCGCCGACCAGACCTTCAAGCTCTGGTACCACGCCGGATGGTTCGACGGAACCGCCCTCGCAACCAGCAGCGACGGAATCAACTGGGAGCGGCCTTCCCTGGACGTGGTACCCGGCACCAACGCCGTCATCGCCCACCCGCCAAGCTGGCGGCGCGACGGCGCGCTGGTCTGGCTCGACGCCAACGCCGATCCACCCGAGCGCTTCAAAATGTTTGCCTTCTGGCGCCACCCGGAACGGCACGAGGGCCTGATCTACACCTCGCCCGACGGCATCCACTGGAACGAACGCGGACCCACCTCCCAGTGCGGCGACAACTCCAGCTTCTTCTACAACCCATTCCGCCGGCGCTTCGTCTTCAGCATTCGCTTAAGCTGGAATCGCCGCGCCCGCCTGTATTTCGAGCGCCCCGACTTCCTGCAGGCCGCGCGCTGGGATCCCGATCAGGCCGTCCGCTGGGCGCGCGCCGACCGGCTTGACCGGCCCGATCCATTTCTCGGGCTTCGCCCCCAGCTTTACGACGTCAGCGCCGTCGCCTACGAGAGCATCATGCTCGGCGCATTCGCGATCTTTAACGGCCCCGAGAACCCCGACGCCGCGAGCGTCAGCCGGCCCAAGATCAACGACCTGCAACTCGCCTATAGCCGCGACGGCTTCCACTGGCACCGCCCGCATCGACAGGCCTTCATCGGCGCCAGCCGGCGCTGGGGCGACTGGAACTACGGCTACATCCACGC
>JAPPFO010000308.1:2435-5259 GCA_028875175.1 Chloroflexota bacterium
CGGCGACGTCATCCACCCGTTCTCGCTCGCCAGCTGCCGGCCGCTCACCACCGACGCCACGCGCACTCGCGTCAACTGGAGTGGCGCCGACGATCTCTCGTCGCTCGCCGGCCGTCCTATCCAGTTCCGCTTCCACCTGCGCGACGGCCACCTCTACGCCTTCTGGGTAAGCCCGTCCGCATCAGGCGCCAGCAACGGCTACCTCGCCGCCGGCGGCCCCGGCCTCTCCGGACCCGTCGATGTCTAGACAACCGCCGACCGACGCCGCGACGCATCGGAACACCGCCCGACCTAAGGTACGGGTCGTCGAACCAGTGGCCGCCCACGGTCGCCGGACCGGCTAAGAGGAAGGAAACGACCAGTGGCTCGAGAGTTCGACCGAACCGAGGAACGGCCCTCGGTCCCCATGCCGCCGCCGCTTGACTTCCCCGAGAACGGCAGCCCTGAAGCCGACGTGCTGGCCGAGGTCGAAGCCCGTTTCGCCAAGGACCCCTACCCCGTCGAGCGCAACTTCGGCGTCAGCTACGTCGGCCCGCCGCACGAGATCGCCGAGCAGATCCGGCCGCTCGCCGCCGGATCCTTCTTCGTAGAGTGGGCGCGCGACATGAACCCCGGCGCCGATCGCTTCGAGAAGGAAGCCGTGCGCATGCTCGGCTCCCTGCTTGGCCATCGTGACGCCGTCGGTTTCATCACCAGCGGCGGCACCGAGTCGAACCTGTTGGCCCTCCGCCTGGCCCGCAACCTCGGATCCAAGTCGGAACCCGAAGTCGTCCTCCCAACCACCGCCCACTACAGCTTCCGGCTGGGCGCTGAACTCCTTGGCTTGCGTCTCCGCGAAGTCGACGTGGACGACGCCATGCGCCCGGACATGCGGCAGGTCGAGCGCTCCCTCAATCGCAACACCGTGGCGTTGGTCGGTTCGGCGCCGGAAGGCAATTACGGGCAACTCGACCCGATTGAAGAACTCGCCGACCTGGCTCAGCGCAAGGGCCTGTACCTCCACGTTGACGCCGCCTTCGGCGGCTTCGCACTTCCATTCCTGCGTGATTTGGGCTACCCGATTCCCTCATTCGACTTCAGCCTGCCCGGCGTCTCATCGATGATGACCGACGGCCACAAGCTTGGGCTGCTTCCGGTCGCGACCGGCTTCTTCCTCATCCGCGACGAGGCCATGCTGGACGCGATCCCGGCCGAGTTCACCGGCATCCACACCATCACCGCCACCAAACCCGGCGATCACGCCGTTGCCGCCTGGTCGGTCATGCGTCGTCTCGGCCGCGAGGGCTACCGCGAGTCGGCCCGACGCCTCATGGAAGTGGTGGACATCGTAAGTGAGGGCATCGAGAGCATCGATGGCCTCCGGCTGCTCGTTCGCCCCCTTCTCGCCGTCGTCAACTTCACGTCCGACCGCGACGACGTTGAGCGCATCTACCTCGAACTCCGCCGCCGCGGCTGGGGCGCCACCTACGGCCACGACGGAACCCAGGGCCGCATCCGCCTCTCCATCCACCCCCACCGGGACGTCGACCATGCCCACGGCTGGGTCGCCGCCCTCCAGGAATCTGTCCATGCGATACGTGCCGACGTCTAACTGCCTCCCCTCAATGGGCGGTCTCCGACATTTTCAACTATCGCCTCAGGATCATCCAATGCAATACCTACTATCCTCGCTTCTTTCTTCCTTGCGAATAGGCCCTCCAGCGTTTCTGGATCCTTTAGAACTATCACTACATCAGGATCTCCGAGCAGCGACACATTCACAAATCCGTCAGTTTGCCGATCAGCCCTCGTACTTTTGCGTACTACCGATACGTTGCTCAGGGCAATCTGGCCTCGCCAGACCAATCCCGTACGAAGGTAGATGTACTGGTCATCCACAATCACCGGTTGCAAACGCGAGGCATGAATGTGGCCAACCATCCACAATAGCGTGTAGATGCTAATGGACGTGAATACCCAGGCACCGGTCTGAGTCCAGATGCTGATTACTAAGTGCAGACCGAAAGTCTCAACTATTACCAATGCCATGAGAGGCCAGAACAAGAAGCTGCTCTTCCGATGGTACGAGTGCACTGAGACATCCGGACGAGATGTCCTGAACCTTGCGAACCATCCCGCAAAGACGAGATACAATATGGACACTTCCGTAGCCGCAATTGCGGCCACGAAGTCGCTCTTGACGGACTTTCCTAAGCCAATTCTCAGTGCGTCAACAAAGTAGAGGCTTTCTCGCCTGGCTCGACGGACGTCCCGAATCACGTTACGCAGCTTGAACAACAGGAAGACAGCCACCGACAGTTCAATCGCTGGAATGAGGAAATCGCTGAACCTTAGAATCGATTGTTCAGATGACGGTAGGATTAGTCTGAGCACCAACAGAGTTAGTATACATACGGGCAAAATACTAGTCAGTGGAAGAAACTTCTTACGTACTAACAGCAGATAGAATAGAAGCGGCACTCCTACTGCGATATCAAGTGCAATAGCGATTGCCAACATACTCGGCCGTGGACTTGAATCGACACGGGTAGCGATCCACATTTCTAACGACAGCAGCAGAAATGAGAGTGTGACAAATGTGATAAACGATCTTCGACGAGTGAGGGTCATGTCAGAGAGCGACAGGTTCATAGGTCCGATCTCGCACCTCATCGTCCAAGTGACTGAGTCTACTCACCCCGGTCTGGCGTGCATCCTGTGGGTCGGGATCGCGAAGACCGCATCGCGAGCTTTCCACCGGGAGGTGCTCTCCTGCTCTGTCCTAACCCCGCCTCATTCTTAGAGCATCGGCGGGGGGGGGGGGGGCGCCCCCAGCAGCCCCCAC
>JAPPFO010000308.1:5269-5966 GCA_028875175.1 Chloroflexota bacterium
TTTCCACCCCCCCCTTTTTTTTTTCCCCCGGGGGGGGGGCCCCCCCCCCCGCGCCCCGCCCCCCCCCGCGGCGAAAGCGATCAGCTAGCGGCTGTAGCCAGTTGGCGCGGCCGGCGGCGCTTGCGCGCGCGCCCGTTCCGCCATGTGCTCCAGCATGAACCGGAAGTCCTGGTAGGCACCGAGTCCACCCAGGCCGCCGTGCAACGACTGCAGCCGATCCTCCAGCTCAGTCAGATCGCGGGAAATCTCGGCGACGTACTCGCCGTCGTAGAACCCGGCATAGCGGTCGGCCGACAGCGCCACAATCGCCCCAAGCTCCAAAAGCGGATCGCCGGAAGCGCTCAGGCCGGTGTCCAGCCGCCCGCGCACCTCGGTCCGCTGCGAGCGGGACTGCCCGGTTTCGGCTACGACCCAGCGCAGTTCCACGTTGGCCAAGGTTGCCTCCTGCCCAGCGCGCTCCAGCGCCCGGTCGTGCAGTTCGATCTCGTAGAACACGGTCGTCGCCGCGCCCGACGGAATCTCCGCGAACTCCTTGCGGTCCTCCGCGAAGCTCTGATCTGACGTCACGCGGTTCTCGTAACCGATGATCCGCCACGACCGCACCAGATCCGGATCCCAGGTCACCTGCGCCCGCGTCTGGTCGGCGAACGGCGTCGACAGCGCCAGCCAGTTGTCCCGGCTGAACGTCGCCCGCGCC